>CAMOQI010000262.1 GCA_946622835.1 uncultured Candidatus Melainabacteria bacterium | reverse complement strand
CCTTATTCTCAGGGAAGCAAATCTGACCCCTCACAATACGAGTTATCATTTGTGGAACACTTGTTGGATTCATTAACAGAGAGTGCAAGAGCGGCGGTTATTGTTCCGCAGTCATCAATGACAGGCAAAACAAAAGACGAAAAAGCATTTAAAGAAAACATTTTAAAGCATCATACGCTTGAAGGCGTTATTACTTGTAATACCGATACATTTTACGGAGTCGGTACAAACCCGGTAATTGCAATTTTTACTGCGCACGAACCTCACCCGGAAGATAAACTTTGTAAATTTATTGATTTTCGTGATGACGGATATGAAGTTCACGCACATGTTGGACTTGTTGAAGGTGACAGCGCAAAAGACAAACGCAAACACTTGCTTGACGTATGGAATAACCGCATTGAAGCACCTTCAAAATTCTGTGTAGAATCAACTGTAAACGCAGAGGACGAATGGTTGCACTCTTTCTATTATTTCAATGATGAGATCCCAACAGATGTTGATTTTGAAAAAGCAATAGGCGATTATTTAACATTTGAGTTTTCAATGATAATGCAAAATCGGGAGTATTTATTTGAAGAAGGTGCAAATAATGAAGAAACTTAACGAGCCCACTTGGATTAAAGTTAGAGTATTTAGCAAAGAAAACCAAATCATTATTTATACTACAAATAGCAGCATAGATGCTATTCGACTAATTACTGATAAAGATACGACCGTTCCATATGTTACAAGAACTGCGACTAATAATGGTATATCTCAATTTGTAAGTATTAGGAATTATGATATGGGAAGCGATGACTCTGGGTGTATTACTGTAGGATTAGATACGCAAACAGCCTTTTATCAACCATATAAATTTGTTACAGGACAAAATATACAAATAATCACCAGTGAACGCTTTAACAGATATTCTGCGCTCTTTTTTACAACTATTCTGAAAAATCAGATGTTCGCAAAGTTTAATTGGGGTGGAAACGGTGCCACGCTTGGGCGCATGAAACAATTGGAAGCATTGGTTCCTGTTGACAAATCAAACAAGCCAGATTATCAATATATGGCAGATTATTCAAAAGCAAAAGAAGAATCTATGTTGGATAGGTACAAGGCTTTTGCAGAAAAAGAGTTATCAAAATTAGAATACAAAGAAATACCAACATTGGATGAGAAAGAGTGGAAGAACTATTTAATGCCTTTTGTGTTTGAAAGGATTAAACGCGGAAAAAGACTAAAAAAAGCAGACCATATCAAAGGACTAATTCCTTACGTCTCTTCAACGGGTAATAATAATGGCGTAGATGGATATATTGAGGCATCACAAGGGACAAGGTCATTTAATAATTGTATTAGTCTTGCAAATAGTGGAAGTGTAGGAAAAGCTTTTTACGAGCCATTTACATTTGTGGCAAGTGACCATGTTACGAGTTTAAAAACTGACGGATTTTCTAAATATTTATATTTGTTTATATGTTCTGCAATAGAAAAACAAAGTTGTAATTTCAACTTTAATCGTGAAATAAACGAACCCCGCATTAAAAAGATGCAGATAATGCTTCCGTCAACAAACGAAGGTTCTCCCGATTATGAATATATGGAACAATATGCTAAAAACTTAATGTATAAGAAATACAATCAATATCTTTCTTATCAAAAACAAAAAGCTGTTAATACTTAAACTCGGTGAAAAATGTTTTAACCCGATGAAAATTGAAAGAACCCGATGAAAAATAGAACTGAATTTTCATCGGGTTTATCTTTTTTTGCGCATAA
Source organism: uncultured Candidatus Melainabacteria bacterium (assembly GCA_946622835.1). Taxonomy (GTDB): domain Bacteria; phylum Cyanobacteriota; class Vampirovibrionia; order Gastranaerophilales; family Gastranaerophilaceae; genus Zag111. The sequence goes on along the minus strand of CAMOQI010000262.1, from coordinate 731 downwards.
TTTCTATATAATACGGTTCCATAAAAACAAAAAAGCCCGTTGTTACGGGCTTTTCGCTTGGTATCAATTTACGATACCAGAATGGCAGAGGTATAAGGATTCTAAGATAAAAAGGACAAAGCAAACTTTTACTAAAAGGTTTACATTATACCCCACAAAGCAAACGATTACTTTTGAGCTGTTTGGGTTGCGTTGTGTTTGACAGAAAAACAGAGCGAAAAGCTATGCGATTCGCGCATCTGCAGAATATAATAAAACGCTGAAAACATTTGATATCAACGGTTTGAGACAAAAAAGAGGTAGCAGACTTTCTATCAAAATCTACTACCTTATGTGGCGCCTACTGTAGGACTTAAAAAATTTGCGCGACGCACAACGAAACAGATACGCATTGCGGTGCCCAAAATTTTGTGCAACGCCCGATACGGCATTGCAAAATTTTGACCGCAGCTAAGTTCTTTTTACTCCCTTCATCTGCCACCGGCAGCGGTCGCAAACGAACCACTGGACTGTTTCTCCCGATTTCGCCAAAAGTCTGAAAAATCTTTATTTAGTGTTTTGCCGAAATCGGTGTGCTTGTCGTAGGTTCGAGTCCTCTATCAAATATTAACAAACAAAGGGTACCAAACGGTACCCTTTGTTTATTGGCGCCTACTGTAGGACTCTCTTCTCAACTATCGAACAGTCCACCGGACTGTTCTCCCAATCGCGGCACATTCAGCGCCGCTCTT
>CAMOQI010000261.1 GCA_946622835.1 uncultured Candidatus Melainabacteria bacterium | reverse complement strand
TTCTCGTTCTTATGGCTTTCATAATAGTTTGTATATGCATCTTTATCCAATTGATCCGTAATAATCGTTTTTATACCATTGTTTTCATCATCCTTACTATCGGCAAAGGCAATTGTTCCCGGCACGCATAGCAAAGAAAAGCATAAAATGCCTGATAAAAATATGCATATTGTCTTTTTTACAAGTTTCAAACTATTCACTCCTGTATATTTTTATAGTATACAAAAAACTACAAAACGGTATTATGTTCCGGAGTTTTCTTTACGTTTTTTGCGTTTTAACAGTATTATCAGCAACGCAATTGCGCCACCTATCAACAAAGCACCGCAACCCGACAAAATAACTATCAGTAACCAATTCGTTTCATCATCGGAATTTTTCTTGACTACTTTAACTATTTTTTTCCTATGTTTAACTACCTGAGTTTTTCCGCCTTCATCGGATTTTTTATCTGATGAAATAAGGTCTTCGTTTGAATATGATAAATCCTCACTTGGTATAATATCATTTAAAAGCTTCACTTTTGTAATACTGCTGCCCTTATCTAAAGTAACATAACTCATGTTTCCGCCAATAGGCATATTAAACGTTAGATTGTTATCATAACTGGTAATAACATAGTTGCCAAAAATATCATATACACGTGCAGATTCATCGGTAGTAGTTATATCAGCAAATCCATCTGAATTATTAGTCCATAATAAATACATATCTTTTTTAGCACCGTTGAATTTTAAAGCATACAAACCTTTTGCTAATTCTACCGTTGAATCAAATGTATAACCTTTGGTCATATTTGTGAAAGCCGAAAGTCCAACAATAACCGGACGTGCAGAATTAGCTACCGAATCAACTTTATTTGCAACTGCGTTTCCAAACAATCCCCATTGCGATTCAAGATTGTACAAATCAAGACCGCAATTCGTATTGTAAATAATTATTTTATCTACGTAATCACAAGTCTTCGCAAAAGCAAACATTCTTACAAAATACTGTAATTTTTGCCACTCTGTAACACCAAGTGTAGTCTTTATAGCACTATATCCCACTTCTGAAAGTATGAAGTGAATATCCTTTTTGGTGTATTTCTCTATAATTTTACGAATAGACTTAATTTGTTCTACCCAATCAACAGATTCAGGAGAATCAGGTTCAATATATGGGTGGAAAGAGAAATAATCCATATAATCGGCAGCGCCGCATTGGAATATTCCCTCTGCATACTTCGTATCTGTTAATGATAAAGCACCGGCTACAAGTTTAACATCAGGGTCTATGGATTTGATAGCACCATAAACTTCCTTTAATAGTTTTACATAATTTTCAGGGTCGGTTTTACTATAAGGCATAAAGTTTGTTTCATTAAAAAGCTCATATGTATATACCCTTCCCTTAAAGTGACTTACAACATATTTTACAAAATTTACAAATGCTGTTCTTTCAGAACTGTTTTCAGGGAATTTGCTTGCACGTGAAGAATCGGGATAGTAAAATGATGGGAATGTGTGAGCATTTAATATCACCATCGGCGATATTCCCGCATCAATTTGCATATCTATAACACTGTCAAATCTGTCAGGAATTGAATATACCCCTTTTTGCCTTTCAACAGTTTCCCAGTCAAGATCACACCTGACCATACCAATACTGCCGGCAGTAAAATTCTTGAAAGCACTTTTCACAAAATCTTCTGTGCGAACTTCACTGACATAATTGTTGTTAATACCAAGTAAACTCTCGGATATCAATGCCGTACTATCCATCATTCTTGATACGGTTATTGAACCGCAAGGATATTCAGCACCGGTTGCTGAAGATTTATAAGAAAAGATAATTGTATATGTTCCATACTCGGAAACCATTGAAAGATTAACATTGCTTAGAGTTGTAGAATTACCTCTAACAGCCATTTCGTATTCGCCGTTTGCTATTATCTTTTCCGGTTCCTTATCAGCAACTACTTGATATTTTATAATGCCGGTTTCCATATTCTTAGCAGCATTTTTAACAAGAAATCCCTGTTCGATAACAAAGTTACTCAATGTGCTTTCAGTATAAATATTGCCAAAGCGTTCATCATCACCCCAAACGCTTATTGGATATGTATTATGTGCAAGCGGAACAAGATTAACGCCGTCTAACCAAAGCGTTCCGAAATCATAATTAACTCCGGCTGAAATATTAATAGTTGAATAATTGCCATTTAAGTCATCAATCAGGAATTCATAGTGTGTCCAATCCTGTTCTTTTTCAATATGGCAAAGGTGTTTATTACTTATATAATAACAACCTTTTGTACCATCAATATGAGTTTCCGCATGGTTGGTACTATTGGTCAGAAAAACCGATACGAAACAAGAATCATCAAGTGTCATACCTTCTGTTTTCACCCAAAAATCCAGTTTATAATCAAAATCAGAATTGAAAGACAAGTGTCCGGTTGACGTAACTACACTCGGACCTCCGTTGCCTTTGATTTTTATTGAAGAATTGCCTTGCTTTTTA
>CAMOQI010000260.1 GCA_946622835.1 uncultured Candidatus Melainabacteria bacterium | reverse complement strand
AAGGAGATGGAGATTTTGCATCTATCGGGCTTGCGGAAGGGATGCACGCAGCTCTCAGGGGCGAAAAAATTACATCTATATGTATAAATAACACCACTTACGGAATGACAGGCGGACAACTCGGCCCGACGACTCTTATCGGCCAAGTAACAACGACTTCTCCAACGGGAAGAAACTTAGAATACTACGGATACCCGATAAAAATTGCAGAACATATAGCATTATGTGACGGTACTGCATACAGCGCAAGGGTTTCTCTTGATTCAATAGCTAATATTAAAAAAGCTAAACAGGCTATTAAAAAAGCTTTTGAAGTACAGCTTAAAGGTCTTGGATTTGGGTTTGTAGAAATTTTATCAAGTTGCCCGACAAATTGGAGAATGACACCTGAACAAGCACACATTAGAATTCGGGAAGAAATGATGCCGACTTTCGTTCCAGGAGTATACAAAGATATAACACAACAATAACAAAGGATAATATAAGATGGAAAAAGACTTTATAATTGCAGGTTTTGGCGGCCAAGGCGTTTTATTAGCGGGGGAAGTTCTGGCTAACGGATTTATGATAGATGATAAAAAAGTTACCTGGTACCCTTCATACGGAGCTGAAATGCGCGGAGGAACGGTAAATTGTACGGTTGTCATGTCAGATACGGAAGTCAGTGCCGTTCAAAAATCAAATGCCGATTTTATTATCGTCTTGAACCAAGCATCTTTTGATAAGTATATTTCCTGGGTGAAAAAAGGCGGGTCTATAATAGTCAATTCTTCTCTGGCAACAATCAGAAAAACAAGAGAAGATATAAATTATATTTTTGTCCCCATAACAAAATTAGCAATGGAAAGATTAGGGAATATAAAAATGTCTAATATACTTGCATTAGGGATTTTGTCCAAGGCAAGCAAGCTTATTTCCATAAAAACTCTTGAAAATGCACTAAATAACGTGATTCCATCCCACAGAAAAAATCTGATACCAAAAAATATTGAAGCGCTAAATCTAGGCTATGAGTATGATTTATTAAATGTTTAACCTAAAATCACCTAAAAAGTTGATTTTAAATTTGACAAGAAAGTATATTCTTTTAATATAAAATATGAGAGGTTTAGTTAAGGTGAAAGAAAAACTTAAAATTTCCATAAGAGAAAAAGAGATACAACTGTCGAAATTAAAAGAGCATATTGATAAAAGTGAAGTTTGTGCAGATTTATACAATAAAATGCTTATTGAAAAAGCTGTTTTGAAAAAACAGCTTGAAGATTTACAAAATAAATCTCTCGTCAGCCGGATAAAACACCTGCTGCCTAAACGTGAAAAGCTAATCTGTGACTACTTTAAAGGCTAACACTTGAATTATAACCGCGTTTATTATATAATTTCAGAGTAAACAAAGCTATGAAGGTGGTGAAAATATAAATGGCAGAAGTTAAAGTTGGCGAAAACGAAAGTATCGAAAGCGCTTTAAGACGTTTCAAAAAGAAAATCCAAAAAGCAGGAATTCTTTCTGAAGTAAAAAAACGCGAAAGATATGAAAAGCCAAGCGTAAAAAGAAAACATAAATCTGAAGCTGCTCGTAAAAGAAAAGTATAAGATTTTTAAAATAATTAAAAGAGTGTTTCGACAACAAAATCGAAGCACTCTTTTATTATTTTATTTTACTGTTTTACAATACTAAATCCGACAACCGCAGAAGTACTTATATTAAACCAGTCATATTCCTTATAATTCACGTTAGGGCATTGCCCATCCGCCGTTTCTGATTTCAATAAAGACTTCAAGCACCCTACTTTTACATCTTTTAATGAGATTAAACAGTCGTGACAATTTTGGCATTTTTCGTGATAATTATGAATTGTTCCCAATATATGCAAATTTTGTGTAAATATTTCAACACAACTTGTCGCATTTTCTTCCATAATATTATTTAAAATTTCGCCCAAATTTTTTCCCATTTTGACCTCCTTTAAAAAAACACTAATAAATTTTACGCGAAGCGATAGTAAATACATATTCACCACCAAGGCAGATACAATTCATTATATATTACACTTCTTTACTACGCCCTAAATGACAGAAAAAAAATGATGACGGGGAGGGGGAATTCACAATTTATTTGTCTCCCTCCACTGTCATTTTTCATTATTTATTGGGTAAACATGATTAAATTTACAAAGTTTATGCTTTCTATAAATTATATTTCCTACAAACACCATCCATGCTATTTGAAGGTTGGGATTCTCCCTCATCATTAAAAACCTCTTTAGACCCATCTTGGTTTATAATAACAACCCATCCATAATGCTCATCATCACTTATACTTGCACATTGAAATACTTTAGCACCGTTTTTAAGATTAAATTCTATTGAACCGCCATCTCTATACATATCATAACCTTGATATTCATCTTTAAATATTTTTTTGAACAAATTTTCTCTTTGTTCCGGCTCAAGATTTTCATTATGTATAGCACATAGTACTGATGTTAAATTCGAACCATCTTT
>CAMOQI010000259.1 GCA_946622835.1 uncultured Candidatus Melainabacteria bacterium | reverse complement strand
CTGTTAATCCCAGTACAATTATAAGTAGAAGTATTCGTTCTTTCATTTTTGTCCAGTCTTAAATTCCCTACAAATATATTTTAGCAAAAAATAGAGAAATCAGCTATTGTATGAATATAATTGAAACTTTTATTTACACATTACCTGTACAATTGTGCTCTTATAATTTTATAAGAATGTTTACAGGAATTAAGTGTTAGTTTAAGAATTTCTTCTTGTTCTTTATTTAGCGTACCGAGATTGCCTTTTAATAACAATTCTATTGCACGAATTTGTGCTAAGACCGGAGTTTTAATGTCATGAGTCAACACCGATTTATATTTTTCCGTTTGGTTCTTTATAAGTTTTTGCAGAATATGGTGTTCTGTCTGTTGTTTTAATATCGTTATAATAAGCAGGCAAACAGTTATAATTGTTATGTGTTTGATGTTAAACGGAGCGAGTTTGTGTATATTTGCAAAAAATACTGTAAGAATTAAAACAAATACCCCAAAACCTCGGGTTAAACCGATCTTTTTCATAAATCCCTGCCTTTCTGTAAATTAGTGTATTCTTATTAAATATTAATTTATAAGAAATTTATATTGCCCGATTAGGTTATATTAAGGCAGAAAAAATGGCGTAATTTAAATCTATCGCGCCATCTTTTATTTAGATATGTTGTTCAAGAGATATTTATGCCGGTTCTTTTTGGCATTTAAAATTCGGGTTCTGTTTTACTCTTTCTAATATTTCATCAAAAGTCAGCAGCCCTTGAGTTGCTCCGAATTGAGAGACAACACCTGCTGAATTTATAGAGGCTGTGATAAGGGCTTTTTCAATATCGAGGTCAAACTTTTGAAGGCTGGCACAAAATGTTGACGCAAAGGCATCTCCTGCCCCCAAAGTTGATACGACAGGGCCGTCAAAACATGGGCAATAAAAATATTCTTTACCGTCATATGCATATGCTCCCGCGCCTCCGTCTGTAATTACTATTATTTGATATTGTGCAACTTTCAGTTTTTGGAACATTAGCTTAAGGTCAGGATGGATAAGATTTTGGGAGAATTTTTCATCTCTTGTATCCGGCCGCAGAGTTATTCCTGTTGCCATAGAAGCTTCTTCTTTATTCATAACAACAATATGTGCATAGTCAAGAATTTTTTTCAGGTAGTTGAATCCTTTTTTTATCCCTGTTGAACCGGCGTTAACGCAAACATAAACCCCCTGTTCTCTCGCAAAATATACAATATCATCCAAAATTTTGTTGCTGTCACCGTTTAGTGGTGCAAGATAAATAAATTTAGCATTTTTTATTGCGTCAAAATTTATTTCGGATTTTTTTAGGTGTGCATTTGCTCCGCGGTGTGCCAATACTGTCCTGTCTCCCTCAAAGCTTGTTAAAATAATTGAAAATCCGGTTGTATCTTTTGGATCTTGAATTATTGAAGATAAATCAACTGTTTTATTTTTGAAAAAGTCAAATATGCCTTTTGAATATATGTCATCTCCTACTTTAAATATGGCGCCTGTATTGTATCCAAGGTTTGCAAAATTTGTTGCTGTATTTACTCCGCCTCCGCCTACGTTTGAATCAAAGTTTGTTATTTCAATTTTTGAACCGTATCTGTAGCTCATAAATTCTGATTTTTTGTCTTTGGATGATACCGAAACTATATTAGCATCGTCACATTCTACAAATACATCCATTGTTGCACTTCCGATAGTTATTATGTCGTTCATTCTTTTCTCCATTCTTTGTTTATATATTTTAACAAATATTTATCAAAATGGCAAAATTTTAAATTTAGGGAATTTTATCCTGAGGTAATCATTAATATAGGAACCAAATATGAAAATTTTACCAATTACCCCTCAAATTTATTCTTTAGGAAAATCAAATGAGAAAAAGCAAGATTCAGCTATTAAACAGGTTATAAATCCGATAGAGGAGCAAAAAATGAAAGTTTTTGCTTATCAGGATTATGGCGTGAGTTTTACCGGAAGAACTCCTGAGGATTTTTATGCTCAGGATTTTAACAGAAATAATATGCCAAAAACAATGAAGGATTATCTTGATTTTGACTATGAACAAAATCAGCATATACCGCCTGAGCAAATGATGCGAGAAGTGTTTAAATACATTGAAATGGCGGAGGATTTTGATCAAGTAAAAAATCTTTATCCGAATGAAGACTTGTTTAGGAATTTACATGAAAATAATATTCAATCAAGAAAAGGTATATTGTCAGAAATAAAGGTTGCCCGTGATTTGAGTGATGCTCCTTTATTAAAAGACGGAAATGATGATTTTGGTATGTATCTTTTGAAAAAGATATATTTAGAAGGAAAAACCTTAAAAGAAATCAGTAAAGATTTTTTGGAAAAAGATTTGAACGATGAGTATAAGGGATTCATAACAGAGCCGGTACAGTACAAAACACTGGAAGCGTATGGTATAAAATATCCGAATAACGCTTTTTGGCATTCATTTATTCATACAAGAGATGAATATAAGAAATTCTT
>CAMOQI010000258.1 GCA_946622835.1 uncultured Candidatus Melainabacteria bacterium | reverse complement strand
AGATACGAAATTGCATTTTTGCTAAGCGATGTCGGTATAGGGTTTTTCTCAAAACAAGTACAATGCAAATGTGCCGCCATAATCATCTCGATTTTATTTTCAACAGCTGATTTAAACGGTTTTAAATGTATTTTTTTCATCTTATCAAGATTCATATCAATTTTTGGCAAAGTCAAATGAGAATCTGCATTAGCATCTCCATGCCCGGGATAATGTTTTACGCATGGGATTATCCCGTTTTTACGGTATATATTTGAAACTATTTTTTCACACTCTATAACCCTTTCAACATCTGATGAAAATGCTCTTTCGCCTATAATCGGATTTTTTGGATTTGTATTGACATCAATACAGGGTGCAAAATTCAAATTTATTCCGTAAGATTTTAATTCTTGCGCAATTTGCTCAGTTTGAGAAGCTAAAAAAGAATTACCTTTATCTGCGGCAAACTTTGCAGATAAATATTTTTTACCGCCATAAATGTTTTCTGTACGCTCAACCCTGCCCCCTTCTTGGTCGATAGACATAAAAGGTAAGAATTTGGCACAACTGTTTAATTCTGAAATTAAATTTTTAAATTGTTCCGATGATTGGATATCTTTTGTAAAAAAAATTACACCACCAAGACCTGCTTTTAGCGCGGCTTCAGTCTCTTCTGCGCATCCGAGAATAAACATCTGATATAATTTTTCCTTTAAATTTATCATATTAACCTTTATACGCCAAAGGTAAAACTTCTTTTAATTCAAGCAATTTCCCCGTTTTTATCACATCTTGAATTTTCGCATTAATTTGCTCACATGATTTTTTATCAGGAATAGAAAAGCCCTGCGGTAATTGAAGCTCTGATGTTGTATTTATCTGTGTAAAACCTTTATTTATAACCAGAAATTCTTTATAAAGCTCTAATATCTTCACATCAAGCGGATCAATAATATAATCTTCGCCGATATAATATTTTGCATCTTTTTTTAATCTTTGGAAAAATTCTATGGAATAATCAGCTTCTTCCACGGTTTCAGCCTCATCATATTCACCGTTTAAACATGGATTACCTTCAATTGTTACATCCCCTAAAGATTTAATATAAACAGCCCACAAAAGACTTCCCAAACAAAAACCTACATTATTATCCGCCATATGTTTAAGTTTCGGGTATGCCATTTTGAACTGAAATTTCTTTTGACCAAAATTTTTAAACTGATTCAATTGAGCATAAATATATTCAGCACTAATAGAAAGGATAGTTGTGTGCTGAGCATAACCCGGATCAAACAAAACCATTTGTGTTTGTGTAGTTGTCATATTATCTCCTTGTGATTTTCTTATATATTAACACAAGTTTTATATTAAAACCAAATTTTTACAATATTTGAATTATATGATAAAGTTTTTACATGAAAGATTTTTTATCAGGATTACTTGATTGGATATACAAAAAGCGGTGTTATTTCTGCAAAAGTTCTGCAGAATCAGTTAAAATGTGCACAAAATGCTTTGACGAACTGGAATTTATGCCTGTTCAGGTAAATCGCAAATTTTTTAACAATAATATTTACTGCGCCGGTGTATATGATAAAAATCTTCAAAAAATGATACGTGGAGTAAAATATCACAATCAAAAAGATTTGGCATATTACCAAGCAAAATTTATGTGGATTTATTGGCAAAGACTGGAAATTGAAGGGGATTTCCAAATCGTTCCGGTACCAATTTATGAGAAACGTAAAAAACAAAGAAAATACAACCACATGGAACTTGTTGCACAAGAATTTTCAGCACTTTCAGGATATGAAGTTAACCTAAATCTGATTAAAAGAATAAAAGATACCAAACCTCAATACAAACTCAACAAAGCCCAAAGGATGATAAACCTTTCAGATGCTTTTGAGGTTTTTGCGCAAAACTTAATTCCGAACAAGAAAATTTTGTTGTTTGATGATATCTGTACAACCGGTTCAACTTTTGAACAAATGATTAAAACTTTAAATGACGCTAATATATATGACATAACTTGTTTTGCAACAACAACTCCTTGGGAGAATTAAATATGATACTGGCAGAATTTTCAAAATACTTGCAATCACATAGCGACGAACTTTTAACCCACCAAACTACTACGCTGAAATTACTTGGGATTTGGATAGAGGAAGCTGTCGGAAAAAATCCCAAAACACACGCAGATAAAATCATCCACAAAGAAATTATGTATGCAAAGAATCCGCAAAATGATTACATCATTGTTGGGAAATCAGATAGCGGCAGAGTTTTAGTCAAAGCCTTAATAGAATTTGCCAAAAGCTACAAAAACTATAATCACTCAAAATGGATGGAATTAACTGAAAAATCATATAATACAAAAGATTCCGACAACTCAAAATAAAACGGTTGGCTTGCGCTCAACCGTTATTCACGAGTATATAAATTATTTAAAAATTTATTATTTAATCATACCTTTGGATGCGGTCATGGTGGTTTTTGCAAGTTTTGCCCTCTGTGTCGGGGTTAATTGTTT
>CAMOQI010000257.1 GCA_946622835.1 uncultured Candidatus Melainabacteria bacterium | reverse complement strand
ACTCGGATTTATACATTGACGGAATAAGCCTAACAACAGAATTTTCCCCTGAAATTAAATTCAAAACAAAAAATATAAAACTTACCAAAGACACAGATACCATATTGAACTTAGAAGATTTCAACACGGAACTCTCATTAAAAGAAATCTTAAAAAAGAAAATAATAATAAAAAAACTTGTTGCGCGCAGCATATTTACGGATATTGACAAATTAATGGTGCTTTTACCAAAAAGTGAAAAAGCGAAACAAAAATCCGATTGGGAAATTGATATCTATGACGCATTGCTTGGGGTTAGAGATTGCGGAATAATATATTCGATAAACAAAGACACAAAAATAAATTTTCAAGGAAGTCACATCGGAGTAAATAACGCACAAAAAGGTAAACGTAATGTATATATGCAAATGCAAACGAAAATTTCAAGAAACGGCAAGCAAGTATTGTTATCCTTCAAAGACAACGAAAAAGTTTTCTTTGAAAACAATATTTTCCATGTGAACAACACCCCATTATTGATAAACAAATCAAATATAATGATAAATTTTGAGGCTGATAAAAAGAAAAATTATACATTGAGGCTCTTCTCAAAGGCGCTTAATGTAGGAGATATTTTAGACTTTTTAAATACACAGATTATAGAAAATAATATTCAAGAGTCCTTGGTTTATTTTAATGATATAAACGGAAATTTTGATTTCGATATAAATATAAAAAACAATGATTTGAAAGGCGATTTCAAATTAAACAGTGCATCTTTTAAAATAAAAGACGTAAATAATATACCCGTTACACTCACTAAAGGGAACATTACATTAAATTCAAAAGAAGTAACATTAAAGAACTTTGAGGGCTATTACGACAAAAATTCAGCGAATAAAATAAGCTTTGAAGGCACTGTAAAAGATTACCTAAACTCAATCGATACAAATATTACGGGTAACGCAATTGCCAGAAACGACTTTTTTAAAAATCATTTAAGTAAGATCGTCGGAACAAATACCGAAATAAAAGGGGATGCACCAACAAGAGTAATTTTTAAATCAAAAAATAATATTATGGATATAGTCTGGCTGTTTATGCTAAAGCCGGGACAAAATATAAAAATAGGCAATGATTATCTTCCGTTTGAAGATTCACTAAGACTTATGAAGTCTGACATGCACCTTGAAAATATGATTTTAGACATCAAATCACTCGATTATCATATGATACCAAAAGATAAAATTCTTACAAAAGAAGAATATCAACAAAAACATGCAAGAGGGGAAAAGAATACACCGATATTTAAGCTAAAAAGCAGCGTTAATCTTGCAAAAAATAATCATATAAACTTCATAAATTTTGAAATACCTCAACCTCTGCCAAGTGAAATCCTAAATGCCGTATTACACCAAGAATTTTTCAAACGCGGTAAAATATCAGGCCAAATGACACTTAATAATTCGGGTAAGTTCCCTCATCTTAAAGGTAAAATGAGTATGGATCGAGTAATTATACCGTCATTAATGCTATTTATCAAACAAGCAGACCTTAACGGAAAAGACGACATAATAAACATTGATGCTTCAGGCGGATACAGATACTCAAAATTCTCGTTTAAAGGAAACATCTTAAACCAAATAAAATTCCCGATTATCGTAAAAGATACCAATCTTTCTCTTGAAAATATAGACACTTATAAAATTCTTGAGGAAATAAATTCTGCGCCAAACAACGTAATCAAAACAGATGAAGGAAACATTAAAGTTGATAATAACACTCAAGAATTTGACATACGAAATATAATTATTGAAAAAGGGAAATTTCACCTTGATAAAGGCACATATAAAGAAATTGTTTTTGAAAACCTTGATGCAGATTTAACTTTAGATAAAAACGGGGTAGCAAATATTCACTCAAACCGCTTTGATTTTGCACAAGGCCAATCATCACTAAAAGCAATATTTGATTTAGTCAATCACAAATATAACGTCAAACTCGGAATATTAAACGTCAATTCAGATATATTAGCTAATGCCCTACTTGATCTAAAAAGAGAAATCTCAGGAAAAGCAAGCGGCTTTTTGGATCTGACAACAGATGACAGTATGAGGTTAAGCGGGAGTATTAAATTCATTGTAAAAGACGGAACTATTGAGAAAATCGGACTTGTTGAATATGTATTAAAATGTGCATCTCTTTTAAGAAACACGGTAACAATGCTTAATCCTGCGACTTTTGCAGATATTGTCAGAGTCCCTGAAGGAAATTATGATAAAATAACCGGCGATTTAACTTTATATAATAATGTAGTTACGGGGATAAAAATAAAAACTTATTCCCCGCAATTATCAACGTATATTGCAGGCAGATACAATATAGATAACGGAGATACTTCTTTGCGAATTTACACAAAATTTTCAAACATCAAAAAGGGGATTACCGGATTTATAAGAAAACTTTCATTAAATGCTCTGGCGAACAGACTCCCGATAAACAGCAGAAATGATGCCAATTATTACGCAATAGAACTTG
>CAMOQI010000256.1 GCA_946622835.1 uncultured Candidatus Melainabacteria bacterium | reverse complement strand
AATATCCTGGGCTTTAGCCGCAAAAAAACCATCTTTTACAAGTCCTGAAGCAATTTCCCACTTTGGAATCGCAATATTGTCAAGACTTCCAAGTCGTCCGACATGCGCAGAGCCGGAATTTGTAACAACCGCAATATTTGGACTAAGATAATCACTGATAAGTTTAATTTCGCCTAATCCGCGCATTCCCATCTCTACAATCAAAACCTCCGTATCAAAAGGCATTGATAAAACCGTTTGGCAAAAACCAATTTCATTATTATGATTGGAATAAGTTTTATGCGTTCTGAATCCATGACTTAAAACAGAATAAATCATTTCTTTTGTGGTGGTTTTACCGGAGCTTCCGGTAACGCCGACTTTAATCGGATTAACAAGATTTAAATAATATTTTGCCAAGTCCATATAAGCTTTTTTTGTATCGGACACCTTCAAAACCAAATCTGCGCCGTCAAAAATATTATTTTTTGAAGTAAAATATGCCCTAACACCTGAAGCCAAAGCGTTTTGGATAAAATCTTCTCCGTCAAAACTCTCGCCCTTTAATGGCAAATAAATATCACCGGCAGCTATTGTTCGGGTATCTGTAGAAATATTATATTTAACATTATTCCCGTTATCAAATAAAACCTCAGCCCCTGAAGCTTCTATCATTTCCTCTTTTGTAAACATCATAGAATAATTCTACTGCAAAACATAAATTAGGGCTAAAGATTAATAAATATTAAAACCTCTTGACAGTACACTTAGTTCGTTTAATAATTAACTTACGTATTACTATGGGTAAATCGTTTAATAAAACCATGGGGACGAAAAAGACAAGAATTCAGCTGAATTATAAATAGCATAATTCTTTTCGTACTACCCCGCACAGGTTACGAAACCCGCAACGAAAGGAAGAAAAAATGTACGCAATAGTCGAAACAGGCGGAAAACAATATCAGGTAGAAGAAGGACGCTACGTTGATGTTGAACTATTAGAAGGCGAAGCCGATTCAAAAATCGTTTTTGATAAGGTTGTTATGATTGTTAACGGTAAGAAATCAAAAGTAGGTCAACCATACGTTACCGGAGCAAGTGCAGAAGGCAAAATTATGACAATAGGCAAAAGCGGTGATGTTGTCGGTAAAGCAAAAAAAATTATCGTATACAAACAAAGACCTAAAAAAGGTTACAGGAAAAAACAAGGTCACAGACAACGCTTCACAAGAGTTATGATTTCAAAAATCAGAACTTCTGCAGCTAAAAAGTCAGCTTCAGCAGAAGAAACAACAGAAGCATAAAGTTATTACAAACAACTAAAAGGAGAAATAAAAAATGGCACATAAGAAAGGTATGGGATCTACCCGTAACGGTCGTGACTCCGAAGCGAAGCGTTTAGGCGTTAAAAAATTCGGCGGAGAAGCTGTTAAAGCAGGTAATATCCTTGTTCGCCAAAGAGGAACAAAAATTCATCCGGGCAACAATGTTGGTATCGGTTCAGACGATACGTTATTCGCATTGATTGACGGACAAGTTAAGTTTGAACCGCACAGACGCGACAGAAAACAAGTCAGCGTTTATGCCGTTCAGTAATATATCGATTTAAAATAACAAGCGACCGACTTATATAAGTCGGTCGCTTACTTTATGTAAATATTACTAATAATCTACACCGGCAACACCCATTAAATCCCCTTTAATCTCAAGATTTGACTGCAATGTATTACATTCAAGAAAATAAGGGACTTTATTAAATTTTTCTTCCAAAGATGCAAACCTTGATTCTACTCTAAGTCCTAACTCAGGCTCAGAAACTTTAGGGCCAAAAACAGCCCCCATAGTTTTTTGAATCCTGGCAACAATTCCCACCTGATTGTTATTATTCACTTCACGAATCGGATTAAATTTAATATCCATAATCTTGCTCTCCATTATTACTCTCTATATTTTTATAAAGTAAATTTAATGAAGGCAATTTCAGTGAATTTTAATATTGTAACAAAACTTAATTTAATAATTCATATAACAACGAAGCTTGCTGAACCGTTACATTGCCGCTCGGCACCTCTAAGACCCTGACTTTTACGGTTTTGTTTACATATTCGATTTCTATAATATCACCCTGTTTTATCTGTTTGGCAGGTTTGGAAGGTATTGAATTAACCAATACACGACCTGCTTCTGATACATCATTTGCCACTGTTCTGCGCTTTATCAATCTTGACACTTTTAAGAATTTATCCAATCTCATATTTACCACCTTAAAAGAATTATACCACAGCAAAATTTTATGATATAATAACAACAAGGGAGATTATTCTTTTATGAAAAAGTATTTGTTAACAATATTATTTGCAATTATATTATCAATAAACAGTGCTATTGCGGAAAATATAAAATTTGCTCAAGTGACAGACGTCCACTTAAGCAAAAATAACGAATATTCTAAAAAAGTTCTGGAAAGTGCCGTAAATGACATAAATAATCAAGACGGAATATCATTTGTGGTATTTACCGGAGACAATATAGATCAAGCCAAGG
>CAMOQI010000255.1 GCA_946622835.1 uncultured Candidatus Melainabacteria bacterium | reverse complement strand
CAAATCTGCCAAAAGTTTTGCCGCATTGTCTCTTGTTTCATCTCCGATATCATTGCCGGAATGCCCGCCTTTTGGAGCGGAAATATTTAAATCAACTTTTACATAACTGGCTCCCGCAATTAGACATTGCCCCAACGCGTCGCTATCTAATACAAGCACATATTTTGAATTTATCTTATTAAAATCTGTATTCTTAATTCCGCTCATTCCGTTTTCTTCATCTCTGGTAAAATGAATTTCTAACCCGCCGTGTTTTAATTCTTTATTTTGAACCAGATTTTTTGCAAAATACAAAGCATTCGCAACCCCTGCTTTATCATCAGCACCCAACGTTCTGCCTTTTGCCTTAATCAAATCACCGTCTAAATACACCTCAACTTCAGAATCATCCCCTATTACATCCATATGGGCAGACAATAAAATCGGCTCTTTAGTCCCATCTGTCGGAGCTACATATATATATATATTGTTGTATTCATCTTTTTCACATTTTAAATTATTTTTTTTGCAATAATCACAAATCCAATCAATAACTTTTTCTTCCCCCAATGACGGTGAAGGAATTTGGGCTAATGTACAAAATAAATCAACCAGTTCATTTTCTTTTCTTAATTCAAATATATCCATCAAATTCTCCTATCTTTTTAACATCATAATAGCATCATTTATATATTTGGTAAAGAAGCGATTAACACATGTTTTTGTTAAAATATAAAAATTTTTCAAATAAAGATATTTACAAACATTTGAAAATATGAGATAATATAATATATGGAGGATTTATATGTTTAAGAGATTTAAAAGAAATACAGCTTTTACTTTAGCGGAATTACTTATTGTATTTTTCATTATCGGGGTCATCTCAGGGGTCATTTTAATGACAACAAGAAGACTTGGCACCTCAGATAAATTTGCATATCAAAAAGCATATGATTCTCTTAGAACAGCAGCATACAACGCTATTGCAGAAGTAGGAGCAGGACCCATCGACACTCCTGAAAGACTTTGCAATGGATTGACAAAATACATAAACAGTCATACCGCTGATAATTATGGTGGTGGCACGGACGAAGGCTTTTGCACAGGTAATTATTATCCGGTAACACAAGTGGAGTTCAATGATATTACTCCCAGTTTTATCGCAAATAACGGTATGAGATTTTATATAACAGACAAAATCACGGAAGAAGACGTTTCTGATAACGAAACAACTAATCCCATCACTCAAGATATTGAATATTATGTTGTCTTTATTGATTTAGACGGAGAAGCAGGACAAAACAGTGTATCTGCAGGTGATGTTGTTGCCTTTGCTGTTACAATGAATGCCGATGTTATTCCGCTTGGAAGACCGGCATATGACAAACATTATCTTACGGCAAGAGTTGTATATCCCGAAAGTGAAGAACACCCGGATGAACACTTATCTGATTCCTACACATATTTTGACGCTATTCAAAAAGCGTGGGGCGGAAGAATATCCTTTGACGATTTAAGAACAATTGATTTTAATACCTTTTCAACCCTGCAAAATGCAGCATTCCACACAGAGCAGCCAGCACATGTTGAACAAGATGCAAGATGCGCAGAAGGCAACGATGTAGGCGATTTTGATTGTGATATTAAAATTCAAAGATATTATTAGGATATATTTGTAAGATTTATAAAATGCGGGCAAGTAGTAAACTTGCCCGCATTTTTATTAAATTAACCAATTTCCTTAGAATACCTTTGTATCTTGCAAAGATCTTGCCGGTTGACCTTGCGGAACTTGTACTTTACCGTTATAAAATACGTAGAACCAACCTCTATCAGCATCTTCCACATTTGTGTCACCTGTGCTCATAACCAAATTCGGGCCGTCAGGGCCGTTTGTATCAATCTGTATACATATATACGGCGCTTGATCTTCTGTAACAGGACAAGTCGGATTTGCCTCCGTCGGAAATCTGCAATTTTCATTTTTATTAGGGTCACAGATTGCATTAGGCTTGATATACCAATACACTCCATCATTTGTCACAAATGACGGCGCCTCGGGGGTGTCGTATGTTTTGTCGTTGTCACAATCAATATCACCGCTTATATTAATCTTTGATGCAAACCTATTGCAAAAATATTTACCCCTATTTGCGGCTGTTCTTGAGTCAGAAGCGGGGTCATAATATGCAAAAGCATCACCCTCCCCCAATCCGTCAGGAAATTCATCCTCATCCGAGATAAGTTCTGCAACAACTCTTTCGGTTACATAATATGCCTTGCGAAACATCGCTTTGTTTTTATCAGGCTTGTTATTTATAATAGACGGAATAAGTATTGCCGCCAATACCGCAATTACAGCAAAAACAACCAACATCTCCGCTATAGTAAAACCTTTTTTAAATTTTTTCATACATTTATCCTCATTATTAATCTGCAAATTTACTTGATTTTAAATACTCAACTTCTTTTCCGCCGGTTTTTGGAACCATCACATTACCATCATACGTAATGCAAATAGCAAACCTGTCAGGATCATCTCCGGAGCG
>CAMOQI010000254.1 GCA_946622835.1 uncultured Candidatus Melainabacteria bacterium | reverse complement strand
GCTTCGGCATCATTGTCCGCGGCATCCACGCCGGATTTTGTATGGGGATTCAGCTGATATTTATAATGCGTATGGCCCATCATTGCAAAATACGGTCTGTGAGCGATTGAGTAGCCGGAATCAACAAGCAGGATATAATCTTCATACGTTGTGCTTTCCTTTGATATGACATAATTCTTGTCATACCTTTCGGGAAGAGAGGGGAGAATTCTTACACCGCGTACCTCCGACAAATATCTGCAATCATTTTCATCGGCTATCCTGTAATACAGCTTCAGCTCGCATTGCATTATCCTGTCGTTTTCTTTCAACGCTGATAAATATATGGGATTGAAAGCTATGGTCTTATTATCGGAATGAAGTATATAATTCAATGCTGTTTCGGCGGATTTTGTTTTCTTTCCGAAGACATGGCCGCAATGATATATTCCGCTCACAATACCGGAGGTGGAGCAATCTTTGAAAAACATTTTTACAGTTACTCCTTCATCATCCGGAAACACCATAACGACATCAAAAATTCTTCTTGAGAACGGCACGCCGTTTGTAACTCGCCTGTAGTAAACGAAGCCGTCAAGCCCCTCGACCCAAACCTCGGTATATCCGCTGCCGTTGACGGCTTCGTCAAACGCTTCATCAAATGCCGCTATGGTCTCCGCAACCTTTTGCATGGCAGCCGTGTCAAGCCAAAGCTTTTTGCCGGTATTATCGGCTTTTTCAATGTATTCAGCGCCTTTTATGTATTGATAGCGTCTGCTTCCCCGCTGATGGATTCTGCAATCAAAAATATACTTTTCTCCTTGTTTAACCAAATCGTCAATGGATTTGATATTTTCTATATATCTTTTTCCGTCTTCGATATATTCGTTTTTGTTTTTCATGTAATTTCTCATATCGGCTCCTTAATCTATAAAGTAATACTGCAGCCTGTGCTGATCTTCTTTTTCGATTTCTCCGGCATATTTCCATTTGGTTCCGGTAGTTTCCTCAATAACATTGCAGGCATGAAGCCCCTTGGTTTTCATATATTCCTCAAATGTTTCTGAGCCGTGAAAATCGAATCCGTTTTTGTCTGCGGAAACATCCCACATGGTAATACCGCTGTCTGCCCAGAGGCAGAGCTCAATCACATTGCCGTCATCGAGTGTGCAGTTCATGAGTGAAAGGATGAGGGTGCCGTCTTTGTCTCTGAAGGGTTCATCGTTTATCCGGGTACCGATAACACTGCCGAAAAGATTATCAAATATACCGTTTGCTCTGATTGTTTCTCTCATAATCTCTCCTCCTTACAGCTATATAATAGCACAGACTATGGGACGATTTTGCCCCATAGTCCGAAAGATAAATTATTTATTTAACTTCGATGATTCCGTAGTATTGAACGTTTTTTCCGTATTTTGCCTTGATAACATCTACTACATTAATTGCTCCGGCATAGGACGGAAGTTCAATATACTCCTTAAAAAACCATGTAGAGCCCTCCGGTTTAACTGTTACTTCAAATTTTTTTGTCTGTTGTTGCATTGTAATTCTCCTTTCTGTTTTTGACAATTATATTTATATGTGTTTTGGCCTATTTAAGCTATATATACCCCCTCTCTGCCGTTAAGCTTTTTTATGCAGATTTATTTTAACAAAGATAATGGAACTTATTTGGCCCATAGTCTGAATGAGATTATTCGTCAAGATAACATTTATAATGCCCGCTGTAATCATATCTGATTATCGGATCTTTCTGAAGATTGAACGCTTCCATTATTTCGGGAACATGCTTCTCATCAATATTAGGATTCATATAAATAACAGGTATGTCCCCGCGGATTATAACCACTCTTCCTCGCGGATAGTAATCAAACGGCTTGTTGCCGCATCCCTTCGGCCTTATATATTCCCATATTTTCTGATGGTTATACGCTGTGCCTGATTTTGAAACCGCCTCGCGGTATTTATTCTCATCATAGGGAAAAGCATACAGTTTATCATCAATAATCCAGAACACTCCGTTATGCTGATGCTCCTCTTCCTTACCAATCTGATGAATATAAACTCTTTTCTCAAGCTTTTGCATTTCATCAATATTGAAAGCCGTTCCTTTGCTTTGCCCGTCCCAAATCATAAAGGCTTCATCGGCATCTTTAGCCATTTCAATATCTTTCAGCTGATAATAATCATATCCCTCTTCACCATGTGACGGGACATTAACCACCGGCCAATCACCGATATTGTTTCTCGCTTTTCCGTCGGTGGCGTAAACGGTCACATTTTTATATCCTTTGAGAAAAAGATACGCCTGAACGAGTTTATCAACCCCCGGACAGTCACCGATAAGAATTTCGGCATTTTCCAAAATGAGCTCATCCAGCTTCTGCCGCACTGTTTCATTGAGTTTAGTTATGTTCTTTGAGCCGCCGATGAATACTTTTTCAGAGTTGCTCCTGCCATCGTTATTTTGTTCCTTAAGCCACGCCTCGCTTTTGTATATCTTTTTTCTGAGAGTAAACTCTTCATTTTCTGCGGGGCGAAACTGCTTTTT
>CAMOQI010000253.1 GCA_946622835.1 uncultured Candidatus Melainabacteria bacterium | reverse complement strand
CCTCATCCGTCGGTCTAATTTTTACAAGCCATCCGCCCTGCTGCCAATCTTCGTTTAACAATTCCGGAGCATCAACAAGACTTGTATTTACATCTGTTATTTTACCGCTGACAGGCATGTATATTTCAGAAGCAGCCTTAACCGACTCAATATTTGCAAAAGCTTCTCCTTTTTTAAATTCAACACCTACATCCGGAAGCTCCAAAAATACAATATCTCCCAACTGATCTATTGCATAATCAGTCAATCCGATTGTACTTTTTTCCCAAATATACTCGTGTGACTTTGTACATAAAATTTCATCCGTAAATGCCATATCCTGTTCTCCTTTATATTCCATACTATACTTTATTCCTTTTTGTAACAAACGGGCGCTTAACGATTTGCGCATCATGCAATTTTTCTCTTATCATAACCTGAACAATATCACCTGTTTTCAAATTTTCATTGTTTTTAACATATGCAAGTGCAATATTTTTGCCCGTGGATGGAGAAACCCCGCCGCTTGTAACCTGACCTGTTTTCTCCCCTTCAAAATACACATCATACCCATGCCGTGCAATATTTTTATCTTGCATAATCAAACCCACAAGCCTTTTAGATACCCCACTTGATAACTGTTCTGTTATTACTTTTTTACCGTTATAATCCGCGATTTTATTTTTAGGAATCGACCAAGATAAGCCAGCCTCAATCGGAGTGGTCGTTTCATCCAAATCATTTCCATATAAGTGCAGCCCCGCCTCAAGCCTCAATGTATCTCTTGCTCCAAGACCTATTGGTTTTATACCGAATTCTTTACCTTTTTCCAAAATCTTATCCCACAAAAATTCCGCATATTTATTTTCGAACAAAAGTTCAAACCCGTCTTCTCCCGTATACCCTGTTCTTGAAGCAAACAGCTTAATCCCTTCTATCGTTGCAGGTTTTATTGTAAATGATTTTTGAGCTTCAATATTGTAGCCGAGTTTTTTCATAAGCTCAATTGCCTTTGGTCCCTGAAGCGCTAAAAGTGAATAATTATGAGATTGATTATCAATTTTAACATCATATCCGTTTGAATTTATACTGAACCAATTTACATCTTCATCAACTCTTGAAGCATTACAAATTATCAAATAAGATTCAATACCTAATTTATAAATGATTAAATCATCAACTAACCCTCCGTTGTCTTTTGTTAATTGACAATATACCGCTTTTTCATATTCCAAATTTTCTATATCTTGCGGAACAATTTTATTTAAAAATACCGTTGCATCTTTACCACTGACAAAAACTTCACCCATATGAGAGACATCAAATATTCCGACATTTTCCCGTACAGTTTTATGTTCTTCTAAAATTGAAGTATATTGAACAGGCATGTGCCAAGTTGCAAAATCCACCATTTTAGCCCCTAATTGAACATGTTTTTCATGCAAAAACGTCTGTTTAACCATAATATCTCCCTTCATCGTCACTGCGAGCGGTCAGAGATTCTTCGGGCATTTCGCCCTAAAATGGCAGAAATAAAGAATCCCCATACACTTTATTTTCCCACGTTAATATAGAGCATGTCAATAGAAATTTTGATAAATTAATGTACTAAACTATAACTTGACCGCTGTATATTTAAATTTTATAATCATTCTATGGCAAAGATAAAATCAAAATGGATATGTCAACAATGCGGATATGAATCATCCGGATATTTAGGTAAATGCCCGGAATGCGGTTGCTGGGGCTCTTTAGTCGAAGAAAAACAAACCATCAATAAAACTTCAGCCCAAACGGTTATTTATGATTCAAAACCTTCATTAATAAAAGATATTCACATCGGACAAGAAGTCCGAACAAGCACTAAAATATCCGAATTTGACAGGATACTTGGCGGAGGGCTTGTTCAAGGCTCTTTGGTTCTAATTGCGGGAGATCCTGGGATAGGAAAATCAACGATTCTGCTTCAAACAAGCGGCAATCTGGCAAAAGAAGGGAAAAAAATTCTTTACGTTTCAGCCGAAGAATCATTGAGCCAATTAAAACTTCGAGCAGATCGTTTGGGAATTGATTCTGATAATTTATACATCTACCCCCAAACAAATTTGGAAAGTATCACCGCACAAATTGATGAGTTACAACCTAATACCGTTGTTATTGACAGTATTCAAGCAATTTATTCACAAACCATATCAAGTACGGCAGGCAGCATTTCTCAAATCAGAGAATGTTGTAATATTTTAATGCAAATTGCAAAAACGAAAAACATAACAATAATTGTTATAGGTCACGTAACAAAAGACGGGAATATAGCAGGCCCAAAAGTATTAGAACATATGGTAGACGTTGTGATTTCATTTGAAGGGGACAAATACAAATCATACAGAATGCTCCGTTCTATGAAAAACAGATTTGGAACAACCTCTGAAGTCGGAATTTTTGAAATGGGAGCTAAAGGATTAATAGAAATTACAAATCCAAACGAACTATTCTTAAACGAGCGTTCTCAAGATGCAATCCCCGGTAGTGCAATTATTGTAACCAATGAAGGAAC
>CAMOQI010000252.1 GCA_946622835.1 uncultured Candidatus Melainabacteria bacterium | reverse complement strand
CATATTTATTTTAGCAGAAAAATACTACTGCGATAATTAAACAAAATATATTTACCCCTATGTCAAAAGTTGATAAAAATACATCACAATTAAAACTTTGATGTCGTTTTATAAATAGATAAAATTTCTTAAACTCCCTGATAATTCACTCTCAAAGTTACTGATACTGTAGATTATCAGAGAGATTGAGAAAAGTACCCCCGGAAGTTTGAGAGAATTCTCAAACTTTTTAAGTTTTCGGGGAAATCTTTCAAAACTTACTGATAAAACCTCTTAAATATAACTTAATCGTGACAATGATTATAAATATGTGGTTGTGTGAATGGCGGAGATGTTTATTGTTTGGGCGATTGAGGCACTTCCCTCAAAAGGAGAATGAGGTAATCGAAAAGTCCGGAATGCCCGTTTATTAGGATGTAAAAGTCCGGTGATTTTCCTGATATTTTCTTGATATTGCTGAATTTGCCCTGTGTGTTTGAATTTTAGCGCCGGACAAATGTAAAGAAACCGGACAAAACGGACTTCAATTACATATTGGTTATCATTATGGGGGAAGTGCCTCAAAGGTAAATATATCGGGGCTAGACGACTAAAAATTTTCAATTACATATTTTCAATTTGTCCTGTCAAACTATATATAAACTTTCAATATTAATATCTTGCAGTACTTCATCAAAATTTTCTGGTTCAAAAATATGGCTATCAAATAATTTACAATCCTCCTTGTTAATATAAGGAATCCAAATCCTTTATCCCTAAAAAGTCAATTTTCTTTTTAACAGTTCCAAAATCCCCCGCCGAGCTGTTTGGCTTGCTGTAAACCTTCAACAAATTCAATTTTTTTAATGTCCATTTATGATCAATAAATCCAAAATCTTTATCAATTGAAGATTTTTTCTTAAAAAAGAACATAAAATACGCAAAAAATTTTTTGCGAATCTCTAATTTTCTGTTTAATATCCTCAAATCGGCTGATACATTGTATCTTGATATAGTTTAATATGATTATGTGCTTTCCTTAAATTAAAACAATGTTTATTACAATAAGTTTATTTATTCTTGTACAAACGGTAATTTTTCTATCAAAACTTCCATTGGATTATCGGATAAATTCAACTTATCAAGTTTTGTATAATATAAATCTATTTTATCAGATTTCATAGAAATAAAATATTGTTTTAAATCATCAGATATTTTATCATTTTTTATAAAATCATTCAAGATTTTTAAATAATCATTCATATTATATTTTTCATAAGCAATAGGTCGTTGCACCGAATTATAATAAATTCCACCATACAGGAAAGTATAATTATAAGGTCTAAATTTTTCTTGTCTTTGATGCTCAAGACTGTTTAAATTATTTATTAAACGTACAAAAATTTGCGAATTATCGATATATTTTGAATTAATAATTTCTTTAAAATCATTATTTCCCTTTATTTTATTATACAATATTCCACAATTTGTCCAATCTCCATACTTGGCAAGTTGTTCAAGTTTCCCCCTTTCATATAAAAGTTTATTACGAGTTTGCACATCCGCACTATATTCATCATCCGTTAAATCCGGATAATACATTGAATGTATTTGATTCATATCGGTATTCATTAAATTATTCAATTTGTCATAAGCATTATTTGACGGATAATAATTATACGGCTGAGAATAAATTAAATTCTGAATCATCATTAATCCTTTCTATTTTACATATCCTTTACCATCCGCTACAAGCCCTTCCCAAGTTTCATAAAGTACTGCATTAAGCTCGGGGTTTGCAATCATTATAGGAAACGGATCTTTTGTCAGTCTTAAATTCATTGGATTCATACAATTAATAATTGCACGCGCAAATTCTTCGGCAAATGTTTCCGGAAGTAAAGTACTTCCATACCCGCTTGACTTTTTCATTACTAAACGAGTTTGCTCAGGAACATACGGATTATACACTACATTACCATTTTCATCGTATATTTTCATATTCAAGACTTGTAATATATTTGCAACTTGCGGGTTATATACATATTGTTCTGATGGAAACGGACTGCCATATTTTGAATATAAGTGGTGATTATGCACATTATGTCCGAATTCGTGTATAAATGTTTGTAAAAAATGCCCTGAAGAATGAAAACCTCCATCAAGTTTTTGAATTTCTTTTGATTTTTCCATATGATTATCCCAATCATACAAACTGTTAAATACCACAGTACGCACAGGATAACCCTTTTCATATACCGGCCCGGAGTAACAGCCGGCAATCGGATACAACCCTGGAGCAAGAGCTGGCATTTCTTCCATATCTATTTTTAAAGGTAGAACAACCGAAGGATGATTAATTTGCCTAAATATTTCCGCTGTATTAAAACAGCAATAAGCAATTACCTTTTGAGTTTTGGGCGAACCTTGGCGAATAGTACATGGAACTCCGAGTTTGTAAAAATAATCTTCAACATCTTTTGGATTTATATCTTTTGCCAAATGAATATGCTTATCTAATGATTTATCGTACAAATAATCCTGAATCAGTGTTTCTCCAAAAGATAT
>CAMOQI010000251.1 GCA_946622835.1 uncultured Candidatus Melainabacteria bacterium | reverse complement strand
CACCACGCGCCCATATTCAATTTTCAATTTCACGGTTGCATGCTGCGCCTCGCTTTAAACGCCAACGCCTCCACTTCCAACGCCGCCACCTGCGTGTCGCCGTTTCAGTGTCGGACTCTTCGCTTCGCTCGTGGCTCTGCTCGGCTTGCACCACACGCCCATATTCAATTTTCAATTTCACGGTTGCATGCTGCGCCCATAATAATTATTAATTTCACGGTTGCATGCATACAGCCTGTATATTTAATTGTCAGTCCTCTTACCTTTACCGGTCAGAGCACAATTGTTAATTTATTATAATCGAATTTTATTGTCAAGGGTTTTTATGATATTATTCTGTACTGTTATGAGAATTCAATCTTTAAACAGAAATTTTATATGTAATTATTACCCTGCGGATACTTATTCTGTACAACACAGACAGAATCCCCTCGATAACCGTCGCTTTAACAGCTCGGGTTATATTTACAAAAAAAATCCAAGTTTTACCGGATTGGCTCCTATTGAAAAACTTCTTACTGCATATTTGAAAAACAAGGCATTAAAAAGATCCGTTATAGGGTCAAAAAGACCTTATGTACCTATAGATTCCGAACTTGAAAAAAGCCTGAAAAAAGTAAAAATACAAGTTTCTCCTGCCGAAGAAATAGAAGCCTTCGATATAAATCCAGATAATCGCAAGAAATATCTTTTGTTTTTACACGGATTTTCTCAAAATATTACAAACAATCAATTACTTTATAAATCCTTACTAAATACGGATTATGGAGTGCTGGCGATAGACTATCGGGCTTATGGCAAAAACCCTGCATCTCGCCATATCTCTGAACATGACATGCAAAAGGATATTCAAGCTTCTCTAAGATATCTTAATGATAAAGGAATTAAGAAAATTGGTTTAATCGGGCACAGCTTTGGAAGCTATCTTTCCGCTAAAACCTCGAAAAAGGAAAATATACAATTTCAAATACTGGTTTCACCTATGATGTCATTAGAATTGTGGCTGAAAAAAGTTATCCGACATCCGAAAAAATACCCAAAAGAATATAAAATGATTAAGTTCATTCCGCTTTTAAAAAGACAATATAAAAGAGCTTTTAATATTGCAGAACCTTTAAAAGATAACCAAACTCCAACATATTTTATTACGTCAAAACGCGATAAATATGTAAGAGATTTACGCGGATTTTCAAAATCAATAGAAAATATAAAAATTTGTAAAATTTTAGAAGATGGCGGACATAGTTTGGAAGAACATAAAATTAATGCAATTACAGAACTGATAAAACATTTGTAATTGTGCGCTTTTATGTAATAATTTAAATTAGCAGGAGAATATAGGTCGTATGGAATATAAATTAAAAGATACAGTATCAAAAGATGCTTTTCGCTACGGATATTTAGTTAATAAAATTATGCCATTTTTGAAACCGCACATAGGAAGAATTATACTTACTTTAATTCTTGCTGTTCCGCTCGGACTATTGGACGGGATTGTTGCGTTTTCGCTAAAGCCTTATATGGATTGTGTAATAAACGGTAGATCATGGGTCATCGGGGGATTTACAATTGAACAAAACGTACTTGCAACAGCCATTCCGTTTGCTATAGTAATTTTTGCTTTAATACAGGGCTTATTAAAATATTCTAACAACTACCTGACAGATTGGATCGGAAACAAAATCTCAAATGCACTAAAAGTTGAATTATTCAGAAAATTAACATCTTTAGATCCTAAATTTTATGATATAAACTCTTCAGGACTTGTTTTGACAAGATTTTTTACAGATCCGGAAACTGCATCCAAAAATATAATAAATACCCTTAAAACTTTTATTATGACAAGCTTTGGCATTGTCGGGCTTGTTTATGTACTTTTATATAACTCATGGAAACTTGCAATAATAGGGGTTGGGGTTATGGCAATTGCCATCACACCGGTTACCCTTATCAGAAAAAAAATTAAAAAAGTTTCTAACGCGACAATGGTTGTTGGCGGAGATATGACAACCAATTTTAATGAAACTTTTGCGGGCAACAAGATTATGACCGCGTATAATCTTCAAAATCAACAAAATGAGAAATTTGAAAAACAAACAAAAGATCAGTTTAATCTGACAATATCTCTCACAAAACGGGTCGGATGGATGTCTCCGATAATGTATTTTATATGTTCAATAGGGATTGCCCTTGTTATGTTTTACGGCAACCACCTTATAATCAGCGGACAGATGAGCGCAGGGAGTTTTGCTTCCTTTGTAACATCTCTTTTACTTTTATATAAACCGGTTAAAGATTTAGGCAGAACTTTAACGGATTTACAATCTACATTTGTCGCTCTTGGCAGAGTATTTGAATTGTTTGACCTTACTCCGCACATAAAAAATAAACCAAACGCCAAACATATGAACGGGCTTGAATCTTCTATAGATTTTGAAAATGTTTGGTTTGAATACGAACAGGGAATTGATGTTATAAAAGACTTTAGCCTGCACATCAATAAAGGAGAAACTATAGCGCTTGTCGGCAATTCCGGAGGGGGTAAAAGCACTGTAGTAAACCTTTTACCCA
>CAMOQI010000250.1 GCA_946622835.1 uncultured Candidatus Melainabacteria bacterium | reverse complement strand
TAATTTCTTGGCTGATATTTGGTTGCGCTCCGCCCTTACCTTGATTTACCAAATATTCTTTTTTATATAATAAGTAGTAAAATAAAAAATCTCTATCGTAATTTTTGTTTTGATATATACAGCATATTGCTTGATTTGTGGTTGAGTCAAAGTCTAAAACGCCAAGTTTACCAACCGTAGCACCATATAAAGCTATTAGCAAACTTCCTCTTGGAAACAATTTTGCAGAAGAATTTTTCAAACCTTCTTCCGTAATATATTCTTCTGCTTCATTTACTATACCATTATTAAGCTCTCCTGATTTCAACCAAGGAATGTTTCCTCCATAATAAGCAGGATTTCCCCTCTTTGGAGTCCCGCCGCTTGAGGTATCAAAAATATCTTTTAATTCACACTCAACCCAACCTTGAGGAAGTTTATTATATACCATTTTTTATTTTCTCCCACAAAGTTTGCGTTAATAACTGCGTACCGATTTTAAAAGCCGTAGGAACTGCTAAATCTGCAATTTGATTAAAAATATTTTTTTTTTTCAATAAATCTAAAAATTCATATCCATGTGCGGTTATTCTATACTTTGGATTTGTTATAATCAAATCACCTTTAGCACCATAGGAAAAACCGAATTTCCCATCTGTCGCACTACAAGATATAAAATTATTGTCCCCCAATATCTTGATGTGACCAATAAATTTATCTATTAGTTGATTGTTAATTACACCTTTATCATCAGTTATATTTAATAACCTCATTAAGTCATAGGAAAATATCTGATGTTCTTCATATTCTTCCATAGTTAAAAGTATTTTTTTTATAAAATTATAATCAAGTTTCATTTATCTTTACCCTAACTCCTTTAAGAATTTTGCTAGCCTTTCACGGTCTTCGTTTTCTTTTTCACCTTTAAAATATATTTCAATAAAGGTAATATTGTGAATATCTTCGGATTTCTCATATACAAAGATAACACGAATACCTGAATTTCCGCCTCTTCCTTTTAAGGAAGCACAGGTAAACCGTCTGACTTTTTTAGACTTGTAATCTTCTCCACAAAATCCTTCAATATCAACCAAAGCTTTTGGTGGAACAGGAACACCTGAAATAAAATGTGGTTCTAAAAGCATTTTCTTCATTAGCTCAAAATCTTTGTCTAAAGTTTTAAACCTTTTCCCTAACCTTTTAAAATCCTTCTCAAATTCCGGTATTTTACTATAATTAATCTTGTTAGTCATCATACTCCCTTACTGAAGTAGCTTCATTTCTGTAAAATACAGAATCATAATCAATGATTTCTTTATACTCTGTTCCTATCCAAGGTATATCCTTGTGAGAATATTCAGAAAGTTCCGTTGCAGTTTTGTCTGAAAGCCGAGCAAGAGTTTTATTAATATGTTCAAGTTCTCTCGCTGACAGACAGGTTAAATCTGACTCGACAAGTGGTAAATATTTTGTCATTTCTTTATCAAAATATTTTGTTCGAACTTCCTCTATTTCATTATCATTTTCCATTTCTTTAACGATTTTTGCAAAATCAACAGGTGTCGGACCATAAGTATTTTTAATATACTTTAGCCCCATTAACTGCTCTTCAAATAACTCATAATAATCAAAATCGATAAAATACAATAATTTATACAAAACAGTTTGACCGATATTAGGTTTCGCACCAACTTTATTCAATATGTATAAGAAAACCTGCTTAAATTTCTCGATATTATTGATTGGAATATTTATCCTCATATCGGATTCTTCGGCTTTAGATTCTTTACCTATAACATTATATGAATATTCTTTCGGAATTTTATTCTCAATAATGCACGAATAATCAACATCAAATAATTCAGCGATTTTTTTAACTAATGCAACATCATTAACAATGCCTGTTTTTTCATACTTTATATAAGATTGTCTTGTGATATCTAACTTTTCGGCTAATTCTTCTTGTGAATAATTATTCAATTCTCTGAGATACTTTAATACGTTAGTCATATTATGCCTCCATTATAATTTTAGCATATTTTTGCGGTTTTGTCAATATATTTTTACATTGGCATGTAAATTGCTTTTTACATATTAGATTATCCAACTAATGCAAGCGACAAATCATCTAAAATTGGTTGAAGTTCTTGTCCAAACACTTGTTTTCCTTTTATTATTCCGCCTTTGTGTCCCAAATAATCCTGAACATCAGTTAGTTCCATATAAGCATTTGAAACAATATAATCTTTGATTTCTTCAAGCCATTGTTGCTGTTCATCTGTGAACTGCACACCTCTTTTAATCTGACGACCTTTCCAAAGTTCGAATTTAGAATTTGCAACAGACGAAAAATCTTCTAATTTTTCATCTTGTCCTATGGCAAATCTTACAAGCTGAACAATATTTGTCAGAAGCTTTGCCGGATCTTTTACATTCTGAACTTTATCTTTTTGCAAAAGCTGATATGCTCTCCAAAGGTTAGCAGTTTCAAGCGGCGGCATTTCTGATGCTAATTTTTTATGTAAATCTTCTATTCTTTCATAAGTCAGATGGCGTTCTTTATACTGTTTGTTATAAATAATAGACAAAGCATCAATTTCATCTTTATTAGTTTCAATAAACGCCTTGAAGTTTGTTGTAAGT
>CAMOQI010000249.1 GCA_946622835.1 uncultured Candidatus Melainabacteria bacterium | reverse complement strand
TATATAATCATTTTAGACATAGGGGCGGCTCAAAATTTTGCTAAAATTTTGAGCCGCGACCTGTTTAGAAAATTTTAACGTTTATAATTAAAATCCTTTTTTTGTGCAAGATTATAATTTATTTCTTTTATTGCGGAGTCAATTTCATTTTTTTCGTAATAAGTTTTGGAAAATAATTTGACATTGTTGTTATTTCTTAACTCAAGTATGAGGATAAATTCTTTATAACCTTTGGAATACCTATTGCCTTTTATTTTTTGCCTATACCAAGATGCTCTTGCCACTTGAGAATATTTAGCAATTTTCTTAACAGAGGGCATGTTAAAAAGGTTTGTTCTTTGGATTTGACAAACATCTGAATCGATT
Source organism: uncultured Candidatus Melainabacteria bacterium (assembly GCA_946622835.1). Classification (GTDB taxonomy): domain Bacteria; phylum Cyanobacteriota; class Vampirovibrionia; order Gastranaerophilales; family Gastranaerophilaceae; genus Zag111. The sequence continues at coordinate 2,259 of CAMOQI010000249.1, read as the reverse complement.
TTACATGTGAGAATTTCTTCTTTATAATTAAACAATCCGCAAGTTGCTGTAATAATTATGAGAAAAGCGATTATAACTGCACCTGCGGGAGATTTTTGTTTTTCTTCCATTGTAAACTCCTTTTGTTGATAATGATTTTAGCATAAACTTGTTATATAATTAAATTATGAAAAAGAAGATAGTCATTTTTGATTTAGACGGAACCTTACTTAACACTATTGATGATTTGTCAGATAGTGTAAATTTCATGCTCAATACTTTTAATTTTCCTTTAAAAACGACACAGCAGGTAAAAGATTCTGTCGGAAACGGAGTTGCAAAGCTTATAGAAAGAGTTATTCCGCAGGGTAAAAACAATCTTTATTTTGAAAATTGCATAGAAATTTTTAAACAAAATTACTCAAAAAATATGTATAATAAAACATCGCCTTATTCAGGAATTATAGAGCTATTAGAACAATTGCACAAACAAAATTATACAGTTGCCGTTGTTTCAAACAAATTTGACAGGGCGGTAAAAGAGTTGTGCGATAAATATTTTAAAGGGCTTGTTGATTTTTCATCAGGAGAGGATGAGGCAAGTGGGATTCGTAAAAAACCTGCGCCTGATACCATTTTTAAAGTTTTAGAAAAATTCCGTCTGCAAAAAGAAGATGCTGTATATGTTGGGGATTCGGAAGTGGATATTCAAACGGCAGAAAACGCTCAAATACCTTGTATAAGCGTAAGTTGGGGGTTTAAAAGTACCAAATTTTTAAAAGAAAACGGGGGGCAAATCATAGTTAATGAGCCTTGTGAAATTCTCACATATTTAGAGCATTGATTATTTAGTTATTATTTTTTATAATTTTGATAGTCTGGATTTAAAAAAGGAATATAAACATGATTATAATAATGGAAAAAACAGCAACCGAGGGAAATATACAATCGGTTATAGATATATTACAAGAGCACGGATTTAGAGCAATACTGCACAGGGGGGCAGTTCATACCGTTATAGATGCCCTTGGCGATAAAACTACACTGTCAACCCAAAGACTTGAAGCAATGGATGGAGTCGGTCAGGTTAAACTTGTAAGAGAGCCTTTTAGATTAGCATCAAGAGACAGAAAGTCTGAAGATACAGTTATTGAATTTGAAAACGGAGTAAAAATCGGAGGAGGGAACAGGCCTGTATTAATGGTTGGGCCGTGTTCTGTAGAAGAAAACTATGACGGACTTTTGCAGGTTGCTGTCGCCGCGAAAGAAATGGGGTGTCAATTCTTAAGAGGCGGAGCCTTTAAACCTAGGACTTCACCTTATGATTTTGACGGGCTTGGCGAAAGAGGGTTGGAGCTTTTGGCTCAAGCTAAGAAAGATACAGGATTGCTCATTGTAACAGAATTAATGGATTCTGCCGATTTGGAACTGGTTGAAAAATATGTGGATGTCATTCAAATTGGCGCACGTAATATGCAGAACTTCAAGCTATTAAAAGCTGTCGGTCATTCTAATAAACCAATAATTCTTAAACGCGGGCCTGCAAGCACAATAAGAGAATTTTTATTAGCAGCAGAACATATTATGTATAACGGAAACGAAAAAGTTATACTGTGTGAGCGCGGGATAAGAAGTTTTGACAGCGATTATACGAGAAATGTTCTTGACATTGCGGCAATTCCTGTTATAAAAAAATATTCGCACCTGCCGATAATAGTCGATCCAAGCCATGGCACAGGTCAAAGGTATTTGATAGAGCCTATGGCAAAAGCAGGGCTTGTTGCAGGGGCGGACGGAGTTATGGTTGAAGTTCATTACAATCCTTCTCAGGCATTAAGCGACGGTAAACAAAGTCTTTCAATTCCGCAATTCAAAGAAGTATTTTCAAGGATTAATAACATTATTGATGTTCTTCATCTTGAAAAAACAGCTCCGGCACCGATTGAATAAACTTCACAAAATATCAAAACATTTTTTGGCGTTTTGATTTAATTTCTTTGACCTGTTCAATATAATTTGAAACGGTCAAATCGCCCACAGATTTATATAATTTTAAAATAGCGGTTTGGATATTTTCACTGTTTAAATGAACCATATCATTTGCCATTTCAGGATTTGACATTGCAAGACGGGTCATATCACGGAAACCCGAGGCAGCTATTTTAAGTGCCAAATCATTATCCTGTGCTGTTTTAAATATTGCTTGAGCGATAACCATTGGCATGTGTGAAATTAATGCAACAGCATAATCATGCTCTTTTGCACTTGTCATAACAGGTT
>CAMOQI010000248.1 GCA_946622835.1 uncultured Candidatus Melainabacteria bacterium | reverse complement strand
ACCTGTTGTGCCGGGGGTATAGATTGTATCTTTTGTGGCTTCTGAAAATCCAACCGTATCTGTCCACGGATTACGTGAAATATTGATACCACCTGCATTTGTAACAGAAATACCTGAATCTGCATAAATACCGATAGCAGCTGTATCATCTGAAGAAACTGTAACAGATTCCGGAGGATTTGTCCCTTTTGTTTTTTGATAATTTCCTCCGATTAAATTGATATTGATAACGCCGGTTTTTGTATTGTAAATTCCACCGGAAAGGGAACGCATGCCGATGGCTTTTCCCAAAGTTGTTGTTCCTGTTTCTTCATCTGTCTTTTCACGACCGATCAATTGCATATAAATGATGCTTTCCGCTTTGTTATAAGCGTTTTCATTCGTATCAGTTGAAAAGATTTGAGTTCCCCGCATTCCATAAGCAGTTCCACCCCATTGGTGTAAATAAAGTGTAGAAAGAACTGATCTTGTTTTTGTTCCGCTTGTTGCTTCTTGATAAATACCTGTATCATAAGCCCCGTAAACGGCGTTCGTTGCGCTGTATATACCATAAGAAGTACCCAATGAATTATAAATTGAAACGGTTGATTTGGAACAAACTCCGCTGGAACAATCTGTCGGTTTTCTTGTTGTGGTGTCATAAACACCATACGCATTTCCATTGGTGCTGTGAATCCCATACACCTTGTTTTCATTTTCTCCGGTATTGATAGTCAGTGTTGATTCAGCTTTAGCAGAGCTTCCGCTTGACGGATCTTTATTATAAACCCCATAAGCTAATTGTCCGTAAATGCCGTATGTATCAGCTCCGCTGTTTTTCAATGTAATAATTGAAGAAGTGGCTCGATTTGTCGGATTATACGTTCCATAGGCTGTACCAATACCATACATACCATAGACTGAGCCGCTTCCTTCATTGGTGATGGTTATTTTTCGGGTAACGCCTTCCGTTGTGGTAGCCAATGCATTCACAACAGTTGTAGAATCTCCACCATACAAACCGATAATATCCGCATTGTGGGGAGTATCACCTGTATTTGTATAAACCAAACCGGCTTCAGAAGTATTTGTGTTTGAGCTTGCCGTTAAAGCAACTTTGACACAATCGCCATTGACAAAAGTATATCCGGTGTCGCATTTACTGCAATGAACTGTTCCGTTATCTGTCCACCCCGGATCACAGATACATTCTGCCCCGTTTTGTGTGCCATGATGACATTCCATTGTGGCAAAGCATCCGCCATCACCTTGGAAAGGGAACCCTTCCTTACAGACACATTCGTTTTTAACATAAGTCATATTTGCGCCACAGGCTGTACAAGAAGTAATATGACCACTACTATCATAAGTCGCGACAGGATAATCATTACTGCAGGCACAGGTGTTATTTTTTTGGACTGAGTGTGCCACAGTGCAATTTTTTTCTTCATAACAACCTGTTTCTCCTTGAAACGGATAACCCGAGTCACAAATACAGGCGTTTTCTTCTTGGTGCATATGTTCATACTGTGAACATAAATTTTTATAACATGCGGCGCTCCCTTCAAAATCATATCCCTCATCGCAAACGCAGTTATCTCCCACCTGATGAGCATTTGTTTTACAAGTGATTGTCTTATGACAAGAATTGGTTCCATGAAAATCATATCCGGTTTCACATGATTCGCACAAAGTACCGGTAGCATGCGCATTACATTGGCAGACTGACCCGACTTGTACTCCGTTGATGCAATTTAAAGTTGGTGTACTGCTGCCACCGCCATCCGACAACAATGCAGCAATGCCCGCACCAGCACCGGCTAAAGTAATAACTCCCAATCCTATTCCAACTTTAGTATTCTTTGAGAGCGGTTCATCCGGCGGATTTGGAATTTTGTTGACCTCTTTGGAAGCCAACTTGGCTTCTTGGTTGGCTTCCTGTAAAGAGGGAGAAAGTACAGCAGCACCGTCAGATTGAACCGGTGCGACAGTTTGCATGCAATCTGCCTCTGTATCTGCTCCTGCTTGAACAAGTGTCTGTATAGCCAACTGATTTTTTCTGATAATTGCTTCGCACAAAGCAGAATTACCATATTCGTCTGATACATCAATGGGATACCCCGCTTGCAGTAATCGTATCAAAGCAGCCCTGTTTCCATGTTCGGCATAATAATAAATGGCTTGGCGGGGAGTCATTTGGGTTGCCATAACCGAGCAGGATAAAAATCCCACTCCCAAAATCAGTATTTTTGCCCAAAAATGCTTTAGCATCTTCTCTCCCGATTATACACGTACGCTCATCATACAGAAAGGAAAATAAAAAAGCAAGTAAATAAACAAAAGAAAAAACGCCATTTCTGATGTTTTGTTCAATTCCGACATCAATTCGCCTGCATTGTCATTTGGCTCATTGTGTCTCATTGTCTTGCGCATAAAAATCGTTCACTGGACGATTTTTATTTTGCTCGATGGTCGGAATGGATGCGCAATTCACGAGCTAAGATTTGGTAAGTCTTTTAATAATTTTCCGTTAAGCTCAAAATGAGCCGCACCTTGATATGTACCACTTTTATTCAATTTTCCCATTTCTTCATAGAGTTTATAAGTCAAGGGAGATATGCATTTTTACTTTCAACTAAACAAGTTT
>CAMOQI010000247.1 GCA_946622835.1 uncultured Candidatus Melainabacteria bacterium | reverse complement strand
ATTGTTGGAAAAATAATATTGAACAGGATGATGAAATCCTTTTGATAATCAAAACTCGAAAAGAATTGTTTAATAAATTGAAAGTTAAGATTGTAGAATTGCATCCGTACGACGTGCCGGAGGTAATTTGTACGGAGATAAAAGACGGAAACGAACAATATTTGAACTGGATTTGCGAAAACACTATTGGCGGGAGTAGTTCTTAACAATGGTATTTTTTAAATCTTCTTGAAATTCTTTGCGATAAAGAAAACCGAGATGCGCCCCGTTATCAAATAATACGAATTTATCTTTTGAATACTGTTTAAGTTTTTTTAATTGATTTTGATTTGTTAAATAATCGTTGACGGAATGGTAAATTCTATAATTATCAGCGCTTTCAAGGTAGCCGGATATTGCATACAGGCTTGTTTCAAAGCTCAAATCATCACAGGTTTTGTCATCTTCTGACAGAAGATATTTTTCTGCGTAGTCTTGATAATTCATATTGTTTATTTGGAAATATATATCGCTTCCTTTTGTTTTTGGCGCTTTTTCTATCGTAAAAATAAGGTCTGAAAGCTTTTGGTGCATAATAAAACCTGTTATTAATTTGGCTTCTTCTTCGTTAAACGGCAGATTATTTATTTCAAAATGGATATCTTCTTTTTCCTCGTACAACTTAACAATTTTTGCTGCAGTTGTGGCAACTTTTTGTTTCAAATCTTGCGGGGAATTGTTCCACTCCTGAGTGTTTTTATCTATCTGTTTCATTGCATAAATGGGTTCAACAGGCGGGCAAATGGATATTATAAAAAGATCTCCCAGTGTGTTGTTCTTGAATTCTTTTGCCCCGATATACAGCGCGGCAAGTGCTCCGAAAGATTTTCCTATTATCACTTTTTTGCCAAATTTTATGGAATGTTTATCCTCAAGCATAGAAATAATCTTTGAACTGACTTGTATTAAGACTTGAGCATCTTGATTGGGAAGTCCTGGATGGTACATGTCCGGCATGCTTTTAACAAATTCCCATTGGAAATGACTTCCTTGTATGATTACTGAATATCCCGCATCATAAAAAGCTTTTGCCAGAATATCGGAGTGGCTGGAGTTTATCCCTTCTCCGATTGATGGATAAATTATTGCGACCGGTCTTGTTTCTTTTTTATGTTTTTGTAGTATGTATCTGAATTTGTAGGCCTCTTTTTCGTCGGTAAGTTTGATTGAAGAGGTTTTAATTCTATTGCTAAAACTTCTGTTCCATAAAGAAAGGTCGTTCCAGATGGACTTGTTGACTTCGGGATTTGTAAAGAGTGCTGTTCTCATTGAATCAACAACTGGTGATTGCGGGTTATATCCAAAAAGTTTTATATCGGGGTTTAGCTTAAAATCTTCTGCTCCGTGTGAATTTTTAAGTATTTCATCAATATTTGCTCCGCCATATAAAAGTTCCGGTATGACAATTTCTGAAGAAACTTCAACTTTTACGATGTTTTTACCGTCTTTCTTTTCCGGAAGAGTTTTATTTACATCTAATTCGGGTTGGGCTGAATTTTTTTCGGCTGGATTTTTTGATTTTAATTCGGATATAACGTCAACCCTGTCAAGATTTTGGTATTTTATATATGAATCCAATCCAAAGAATTTCTTTGCGATTTCGTATGGGTCGGCGTAATTCGATTCTACCATCTTAATCAGTGGTTGGAGGTATGTCGTACGATTGACAGTGAGACCGGCTTTTATTACGGCAATAAGCGGTGATGCGATATATGAACTTGGGTTAAGTGCTGTATCAAGAGCTTTTCCGAAAAGTCCTCTTATATTTGTGAAGGACAAAACGGGTAAAACAAAATAGCCTCCCGGTTTAATCTTGCAGCTGGCAAGGGCTTGTTCCATATTTTCTTTTCTTTGCTCAATTTTGAAAATATGCTTAGCAGGATCAAACATACCGCCCAAACCAATTATCGTATTTGTAAAAAATCGGATGGTTTCATTTTTTGAAGTTTTAAAGTCTCTTTGTATAAGGCTGCTTACAAGTCTTATTGGAAATTCAATATTGTTTGTTATGCCGTGAATTCTGTCCATTCCGTATTCGGGCATTATGGAAGACCATAGTATATGAATTGGTCGAATGGCGTATTTATTCAGTTTCAGATTGAAATTGAAAATCTTACGATTGAAATTTTCGTGTTTGTCTTGTCCTAAAAATTCGTAAGAAAAATCGGGGTACTTTGTTTCTTGTGCGAATATGATGCCGCAATTTAGGGACAAAAAACTTGTGATTAAAGAAATTGCAATAAATTTTTTGAACATAAAATGCCTCTTTTTCGATAAAAAGATGTTATTTAAAATTATGAATAAAACAAATTGCCGAGTTGGTCAAGTGACTGGCTGAATGTTAATGTAACAATTTATTACGACTTTAAAAATAAATACTTGCATTAATATATTTAAGTTATACTATGGTGGATGTGCAGATTGCACAGACATAAAATTTATTAAAACCAGATACTTAGAATTTATCTAAAAACGAAAGTTTTATTAAAGATTACACAAAGTTATCTATATAGCCAAAATAGTGATAGATAAGGTGGGAAACACCAATCCCGACAGCGAAGAGAAGCGTCGGAGATATAGACCCAGTACATTGAAAAGGGAATAGCAGAAGACGAGTGTGTCAAAAAGACATACA
>CAMOQI010000246.1 GCA_946622835.1 uncultured Candidatus Melainabacteria bacterium | reverse complement strand
ATACCCCACTCGCATTTGCACGGCTCATAAAATTCGCCTGCAACTGCTCCCTCCCCTATTCTTTAGGGGAGGGCAAGCATGTAGGTTGGGCATACTTGCCCAACAACAACCTAAAGTCTCCAAAATATGTAAGTTGGGCTTTCAGCCCAACAGAAGTATTTCCCCCTTAATTGTAAACTTTTGTAACAACTCTGAAAACATGTGAAATCGCGCGATTCGACATGTTTTTATATATGTAAGAGATAAAAAATTTAGAGAGAGAGCAAAAATGTCTGTTAATGCAGTTGTAAACAAAAAACTGAATAGCGCAGGTATGCGAGGGTCTTTTGGCAGCAAGTCAAAAGTATCTTCAAACACTTCGAGTTCTGCAAAGGCGGCAGCGTCGAGCAATTTGTCGAGCGGAAAAACATATAATGCTTTTTCTTTGGGTGGGTTAAATAACCGTCGGGGATGGACTCCGGGGGTAAATACTATAAAAGGTATGAATCAGTATAATTATCAAAATGCGAGGATGCAATTAAATGCGAGAGGTTATACACCGCCGAGCTTTGATCAATATACTGATATGTCAATGTATAATAATACGAACCTAATGTTCAAGCCAAATTCTGCGTATAATAGCGGCTTTAATATAGGTTCAGGTATTGCATTGGGTATTGGTTTGCTAAATACATTGGGCGGATTGTTTAGTAAAAAAGATGCACCGGTGACAAATACAAGAGCATTGGAATCCGGCATGTCCTCCTTAGGCAGTGTTCCAACAGCAAATACGTTGACGACAAATAGTGATATTGCACTTTCTATATCCGGTATGGCAAGTTGTAATGACTCTGAAAGCTTAGCCGGTGCGATTGAGGGTGCTGAAGGACAGTTAACAGGCATGGAAGGTATGACTTCAGGTTTAGAGGCTCAGGCAGATCAGGCTCAAAGTAATTTGAAAGCCTTAGATGGTTTGGCTTCGGCAGCAAACAAAGAAAAATCAACCGCAAATCAAGGAGTTACTCAATGTAAAGGTTCGGTAAATGCAATTACCGATAAGCGGAATGCTGCGTTGGGAGCTGTAAAAACAGGTAATGCAGAATATGATAATGCAGTTAAAGATTATGCAGCAAAGCATGATGCATATGTTGATGCTAAAAATGCAACAAGTAGGGCTGAGGCAAATGCAGAGAGAACAGGACATGCATATGAACAAGCTCAAAACGCAACACAAGGAGCTCAACAAGCATACGATAATACTCCGGAGACAATAGCAGGTCCTGATGGCAGTCCAATAAGCAACCCAGCAAAAGCCGCTGCAAAAGCCAGATTAGAGCAAGCAAAAACTGCTGAAAGTAATGCTAAAGATGCTAAAACAAAAGCTGATGCTGCACTTGACAAAGCAAAAGGCGAAGAAGAAAAAGCCGCAACAGCAGAAAATGATGCAAAAACCAACAAACAAAATGCATACGATAAATTAGGAGATTTAAAAACAAAAGCTGATGAAATGGAAAAAGCTTTAGAAACAGAGCAAGATAAATTAGATAAAGCAAAAGATAACTTATCTAAAGCTGAAAAAAATTATGATGAAGCAGAACAAAAAACTAAAGATTTAGAAAATAAAATGGCATCTGAAAATAGCGTTGTTAATTTACTTAAGACACACAAAAATGATGTTCAAGCTTTAAAAGATGCGATAAGTTCAGAAAAAGACAGATTGAGTCAAATCAAAAAGACAGAGAAAAAAGAAAATAAGAACAATGCAAAATTAAATAAAAATTCCGATGTAAAAACCAACTTATCTTAACCAACTTTAACAAACGCTTTACATTTTAGTTAATATATAATACAATAATTTCAGCAAGCAGTATTGCTAAGACAAAAAAGAACGGGTTCCCCGTTCTTTTTTTCACTAACAAGTAAATATTATATCTCTCCTGTGGAGAGAAAAATTTTTCTTAATAAGCGATAGCGAATTTAGAAAAATAAGAGAGGGTTGGGAAAACACCCTCACCCGAATTTCAAACTTTCGTTAATAAACTTAAGTTGAAATTCTACCCACCTCTCACAAAATAATTCACCGGATTATTTTGTTCGGCAGAGTCCTACGGAGAGGTAATATCAAAATCATGAAAGGCAGCAGATGAAACAGGATATTAACAGGTACGAAATTCTTAATACCATCACTCCGTTGATTGAAAATACAGCTATGCGATTCAATCTCATTCCTATAGAAATTGATTTTGCCAAAGAAAATCATCGCTGGTTTTTGCGAATTTTCCTGTATTCAAAAGAGCGTAACATCACTCTTGAAGATTGCGAAAATGTTACTCGCAGTCTGGAAGGGTTTTTGGATGAATTAATCCCTGTTAAATATTATCTTGAAGTTTCATCTCCCGGTTTGGAGCGGAAATTCAAGTCCGAAAAAGAGTTCATCATCTTTAAAGGTAAACGCATCAGCATTAAACTGAAAGAACCTTTAGAAGGGGAAACCGAAAAAATCTTTAAAGGCGAGCTTGTTGACTATGACACAAATGAGGGGTTGACATTTTTTCGCTTTGAAGACGGGGTGGAATTAAAAATTCCGAAATCTAATATACAGTCTGCAAAGTTGTATATTGATTAAGGACTTAACGACTTATAAGAATATAAATAAAAATGAAAGGAAAATAAACATGATTAAAATCGGAGCAGGAAA
>CAMOQI010000245.1 GCA_946622835.1 uncultured Candidatus Melainabacteria bacterium | reverse complement strand
GTCAAATAGATAAAATTATAATTACAGTAAGCGAAGATAATATTCAAAATACGCAAAACCTACTGACTAATAAATATGACAAGTTATATAAAATAGTTAAAGGCGGCTGCACCAGACAAGAAAGTGCTTTTAACGCGCTTAATGCAATTGATGATACTGAAGCAAACGTTCTTATTCACGACGGGGCAAGACCGTTTACGAACGAAAATATAATAAACGAATGCATAAAACATCTTGATTCCGGCATAAAAGCTTTAACTACTGCAATAGACAGTGCTGATACAATTGTCAAAGTTGAAGACAATAAAATATTATCTATGCCGGAGCGCCAAACACTAAAAAGGGTACAAACTCCGCAAGGGTTTAAGCTGTCGGTTATAAAGCAAGCTCATGAACTGGCGGCAAAAGATAATTACAATTATACGGATGATTGCGGAATTATAGTTAAGAATAATCTTGCTGAAGTTTTTGTAATTAAAGGGGATAATGACAATATAAAAATAACTTATCCGCAAGATCTGGAACTTGCAAAACAAATAATTAAAAAGCGCGAATCATAATCCGCGCTTTGTTGTTATACAATGTTTTTAATATTATCCATTCGCTTTGTGGAATCTCTGCGAATAATTCTTTTTGCCATATAAACAAATAATAATATACCCAAAAGCAGGCTGGCAAAAAACATAAACATATTATATTTTACATACTGAAGTTTTATAACAGTAGGCTCATCTTTTTTAATGATCCAAGAATAAATATTCTCATTAACCGAATCCGCATTGTTATATGAAGCAAATGACGGTAATTTAATACTAAAAACCAAAGAATCAGACAATTGCGCCGGTTTTTGAGTTTTTGTATCTTGCGATGGATTAGTTCTCATCAATTGTTTTACACTTTCATCAAGATTTGCAACTAAATCAAACTCGGTATCTTTAACTGTTTGTTCAGAATATTTATTATAATATTGAGGATCAATCGACGGTTTTAATGCCGTACCTGCAACATTTTCCGGAATTTCTAAAATATTTTTTGCTTTGGAATAATCAAAATTCATATCAACATTATATGATTTAACCAAAAAATTCTTCTTAACTTCAATAAATTTTCCTGATTTTAGATTTGATTTTAATCCTAAAGAGGACAAATCCAAATCTTGTTTATCAACATCCAATACTTTCTTCGACGCGGTTAATGTAGATAAATTCTTACTTTTGCTTGTTTCAACTTTATAATACTTATCCAAAAATTTTGAATAATTTGCAGCAATTGCCTGCCCTACAGTATCCCTTGTATCTGCAATATTTCCCCTATACGTAACAGAAGCTACAACTGAAGCCGATTTATCATCACTAATATTTACTCTGGCATCAATGTCAGTGCACCCGCAAACAAAGGGAACCAACATAATAAGTGTTACAATCAATCTTTTCATACAAAACCTTTCAATTTATAAATATACAACATAATATCATAATTTTAAGCTAATGTGAAATTATAAAGATTATTTAAGGTATAATAAATTTACAATGAAAATTAACGATGAAGTCACTATTGATATTGAAAAAATAATTAACACCGGAGTCGCAATGGGGCATTTTGACGGGCTTGTCGTCTTTGTTCAAGGAGGATGCCCTGATGATAAATTAAAAGTTAAAATAACTAAGATGAATAAAAATTACGCAACTGCGGAGCTTATCGAAGTTATAACGCCTTCCCCACACAGGGTTAAGCCGTTTTGTCCAATGCAAAAAGTATGCGGAGCATGTCAATTACAACATATAGATTACAATTATCAACTCAAAATAAAACAACAAATTACCGATGAAACTATTAAATCAATGACCGGAGTTAAAATCCCCGTATTCAAAACTTTAGCAAGCCCGAATAACAGAAACTACAGGCACAAAATTCAATATCCGGTATCTCAAACAAAAAATTCAAAAAGAATTCTTGCCGGCTATTTTAAACCAAAATCACATGAAATAGTAAATATTAAATATTGTCCGATACAGCCTGAAATCTGCGACAGCATAATTGAATATATAAGAGGACACGCTTTTAATTTTGGAATAAACGGATTTAACGAGAAAAAACACAGCGGAGAACTGAGGCATATCGTTATTCGAGCATCCAAATACAATCAAAAAATACTTGTTACACTTGTTGTAAATGCCACTAAATCCTTTGACAGGTTAGAGGATTTTGCAAAAGCAATATACCACGAATTTGACGAAATATGCGGGGTTTGCATTAATTTCAATCCAAAAAAAACAAACGTTATTTTGGGAGATAAAACAAAATGCGTTATCGGGTCTGATCATATTGAAGAAAAAATACTGGATAAAACATTTATAATCGGACCAAACACATTTTTTCAAGTAAATCCGCAAAGCGCAGAAAACATTTTCTCATACGTAAAAAATTACATCACAAATAACTTTAAATCCCCAATCGTATTAGACGCATACGCAGGAATTACAACTTTTGGCATATGTATTTGCGAAGTATGCAAAAAAGTTGTAAGCGTTGAAGAAAATAAAGCATCATGTGATTTAGCAGTACAAATAATAGCCCAAAATAAAATAAATAATATTGAAATAAATAACATGGATGCCTCAAAATTTTTCTCTAAAGAAAAAAGAAAATTTGATATTATAATCCTTGCCCCGCCAAGAAAAGG
>CAMOQI010000244.1 GCA_946622835.1 uncultured Candidatus Melainabacteria bacterium | reverse complement strand
ATCTCCTATAGTAAGTACTAATTCTTTATCATTTTTTTGCAAAACCAACTCACCTGCCCTATTTACGGATTTTGCAAATCCAAATTCAATTTTATCAAATACTTGCACCTGTAATTCTTTACCGATAAAACAATTTTTTGAAATATAATCATGCTCAATCATTTCGAAACCAACAGATAAAAAATCCTCATATTTAGAGAAAAATTCCGCCAACAACGATTGGCGAAATTCCTCAACATCAATATTTTTTTCTGTTTCCAAATTTAGCGAGGTGGCAATTTTATCAGGGACAGACTCGATATCCGATTTTTTGGCATTGAGGTTAACTCCTATACCAAGCACAATACCTTTTATTTTTCCGGCCTGACTCACAGATTCAGACAATATACCCGCAATTTTTTTACCGTTTACCAAAACATCATTAGGCCACTTAATTTGAGCATCAATTCCATATTCAGAAAGAACCTTAACTAAGCATACCGACAGATATTGAGTCAAATTTACATATACATTTAAAAATTTTTCTGAAGGCTTAAGAAGAATTGTCATGAATAAATTTCCTTCTCCTAAATCTATCCATTTACGGTTCAACCTGCCCCGTCCTTGGGTTTGACGCTTCGAAGAAATAACAGTCTTATCCTCCAAATTGTCTATGTTCAATTTGGCATAACTGTTCGTCGAATCAATTTCCTCTAATATTACTTCTCTCATATCTCCTCAAGTCAGAAAATTTTCCGCTTAGTTTTATTATACAACAAACAAAATAAAAATTAATAAAGTAATTTCACACTCTATTTGATTGCGCAAATTTTTTTTTGGTGATAGTATAAACTTGAAGGGAGCAAAATGGAACATTGGGTTTATACTATTAACCTTATGGGCAAGGATTTATCGTTTAATATGGACACCCTGATTACAATGTGGGTTTCTATGTTAATATTGATTGTTTTAGCTTTTTTAACAACAAGGAATTTAAAATTAATTCCGGGCAAGCTGCAATTAGTTGGAGAAAATATAATTAAATATTTCAACGATATTGCAAATTCGAGCATGGGAAATGACAATGCTCAGAAACATATTGCAATAATCATGACTCTGTTCATGTTTATACTGACAGCAAACCTTGTAGGTCAGCTTCCGTTAAGGTTAATACACTTGGCTCATGGAGAATTTGCATCCCCCAACAACGACATAAACATGACAGCGGCTATGGCTATTGTTGTATCAATATATTATATATTCTACGGAGTAAAGAAAAACGGGTTTAAGTTCTTTTTTAAAGGATTTACCCTTGACGGAATAATAATAACATTGGTTGACACATTAGAACTTTTTGTAAGACCGTTTTCACTGGCACTTCGACTTTTTGCAAATATATTTGCCGGAGAAGTACTGGTATCTACGGTTTTGAGCCTAACACATGTTATAGGACCGATACCGTTTATGCTGTTTGAGTTGTTTGTAGCACTTATTCAAGCTTTGGTATTCACCCTGCTATCTACAACATATATTTCACTTGCAATTCAGGAAGAATAATAAAAAAATACAATAACAAAAGGAGAAAATTATGGCAATTGAACAAACTTTAGATTTAGGAAGACTGGCAGCAGGTATTGCTGTAGGATTAGGAACTTTAGGCGGCGGACTCGGATTAGGTATCGCTACTAAGGGTGTTTTAGACGCTATCTCTCGTCAGCCGGAAATAAAAGACGAAGCGTTTAAAAACTTTATTTTAGGGGCAGGCTTAGCTGAAGCTACAGCTATTTATGCTTTGTTAATAGCATTACTGCTAATATTTGTTAAATAGGAACAAACCATGTTTGAATTTAATGCAACATTAATAGTGGCAATGATAAGTTTTGTGGTGTTCATGCTAATTATGAATGCCATATTGTATCGACCTATTCTCAACATGATAAAAAAAAGAGAAAGCTATATAAATTCAAACTATGAAGATTCAAAAAACTTTGACAAATCTGCTCAAGAGTTTAAACAAACTCATGAACAAAAATTAAAAGAAGCTCAAGAAAAATGCAGACAATCCTTCAAGGATCAAATCAACAAAGCGCAAGATAATGCCGCAACTGAAGTAAAGAATGCAAAAGAAGCGTCAAAAATTGAATTTCAGAACAAAAAAAACGCTCTGGAAGAACAAGAAAATCTTTTAAAAGAAAATCTTAAAAATTCTGCTGTAAAAGATTTAGCTTTAATAATTACTCAAAAAATAACAAACACGGTTAAGGATTAGATTATGGATAAATTTTTGGAAATACTAAAATTTCTCATAAATACAAATACCATAAACTTTCTGATTATGGCAGCAATACTTGGCTATATAATCAAAAAAATGAATTTATCCGATTCTTTTGCTAAAGGAATAGAAAAAATAAAATTAAATATTTCAGATTCCGATAAAGCAAAAGCCGTGTCAAAAAGCAATTTAGATGAGGCTATTGCACAGATAAACAAACTTCCAAACGAGATTAAGACTCTTGAAGAAAATTCATCAGAAAAAACCGAAATTTTCAAAACAAAGATAAGAGAAAACACGGATAAAGTCATAAGTAACATCGCAAAAAATGTTGATAAATCAATTGCAATGGAAGAAAAAAACATTTCAAATCTCTTGACCGAAAAAACTGCAACAGATGCAATAGATCGGGCAAAAAATGACATTGAAAAATTGTTG
>CAMOQI010000243.1 GCA_946622835.1 uncultured Candidatus Melainabacteria bacterium | reverse complement strand
GTTGGTATGGCTGCTAAAGATGCTTTGGCAAACTTTTTTGGAAGTTTTGAAATTCTCTCGGATCATGTGTATAAAATCGGGGATTATGTGAAAATCAATGATGTTGAGGGTTTTGTGGAAGATATTACAATTCGCTCTACAAAAATTCGCAGTCTTGATAATTTTTTAATAAATATACCAAACAGTCTTGCGGCAAATTCTGTTATAACAAATGTTTCACGTGCAAAGAAACGATTTATCAATATAAGTTTCGGGGTTACATATTCAACTGATAATGAAAAACTCAAGCTTGCACAGCAAATTTTGCGCGATGTTGCGATAGAGCATAAAGATATAAATAATGAATTTACAATAGCGTTGCATGATATGGGAGAAAGCTCAATAAATATAAGATTTAGAGGATACGTAAAATCAGGCTCATATGATAAATTCCTCAAGGTTCGCGGAGAATTTTATCAAAGTGTTATTGAAAAATATCGTCAAGCCGGTATTGATTTTGCATTCCCATCCCGTTCAATATACATAGAAAGTGATAATTCAAAAATTGAAGATTAAAATAATAGCATTAGATAAAATTAAAGAAAAATACCTTCAAAAAGGAATTGATGAATTTTTAAAGCGGCTTGGTCCTTATGCTTCTGTTTCTGTTGTGGAAGTTGCTTCTGTGCAAATCAAAGACGAAAATCTTATAGATAAGTATTTAATTGAAGAAGGTGAAAAAATTTTATCTTTGATAAAACCCACAGATTATCTTATAACAATGGAAATTTTGGGTAAAGAGTTATCAAGCGAGGAATTTGGCGCTAAAATTTCAGAGTTGACGAATTCGGGAATTCAGGAAATTGTCTTTGTAATCGGCTCTTCATGCGGAATAGGGAAAAATGTATCCGAGCGTGCTGATTTTAAGATGAGTATGTCGAGAATGACTTTTTTGCACGAATTTGCAAGACTTATTTTAATAGAACAAATATACAGAGCTTTTAAAATTATTAAAGGTGAAAAATATCATAAATGATTTATGATATTAATTTTCCAGATGTTTTTTGCGGGTTTCTTCATTTTTAATAAAGTTACATAGTTGTTCAAGACGTGAATCTTCCATTGCGTCCATAAGACTTTGGATATCCGTAAATTTTCCAAGGGCAAAACCTGTTTCTGCAAGTAAAACGCAATCATTGCATAATCTGTAATCTCCGTAACGTATAGAGCCTGCAAGGCACTTGTTTTTTCCGCAGCAATCACAGTCGAAAAATTCTTCGGCAATATCGGGGTTTTCTTCCAAATCATCAATTACCATTTGGTTTACTACTTGTTGCATTTCTTCTATAATTTCTTCGTTTGTTTTTCCCATTATAATGTCCCTATCTTGTTATAAGTTTTTTCATTTGTCCAACCGCATCTGCAAGTCCTGTTTCGATAGAGCGGGCAATAATACTGTGCCCGATATTTAATTCATTTAAGTCTCCTATTTGGTGCATTCTGCGAACATTTTGATAGTTAAGTCCGTGTCCGGCATTGACTTTAAGGCCAAGTGCGTGAGCCAGTCTTGATGCTTCATTTAATTTTAAAAATTCTTCTTCCTCTTTATTTGAGCCAAAAGCATTTGAATATTGACCTGTATGCAGCTCAATAAACTGAGCCCCTGTTTTTGCTGCAGCCCTGACTTGTTCTTCTGTGGGATCAATAAAAAGACTTACGTATATTCCCGCATCTAAAAGTGCTGCAACAAATTCCGTCATTTTATTTATTTGCCCTGCAACATCCAAACCGCCTTCGGTTGTAACTTCTTGCCTTTTTTCAGGTACTAAACATACAGAGTGGGGCTTGATATTAAGCGCAATTTTTTGCATTTCGTCTGTCACTGCCATTTCAAGGTTTAATCTGATTTGTGAAATTTTGGACAATGCATTGATATCATTGTCTTTTATATGGCGTCTGTCCTCTCTTAAGTGTGCAGTTATTGAATCAGCGCCGTTTTCTATGCAAATTTTTGCAGCGGCTATTGGGTCAGGTTCAAATCCTCCTCTGGCATTGCGTAATGTTGCAACATGATCTATATTTACACCTAATAACACTATTATCCTCCTAAAATTTCATTTTGGTAATTTTTAAAAGAGCCGTATATGAAGGCAGGATTGTTACGTTTTGTTCCGGATTGTTTGAGCTTGCCGCCAGTTCAACAGCTTTTCTTAAATCCTGTTGAATGATTATTCGATCCGAAGTTATTCCTGCATATTTCAATCTGACAGCCATATCTTTTGCCCTTATTCCGGTTGTAATTATTGGATTTTGGACATTTTTTAATAATTCAAAGTCCGTATCCCACAACCAAGACATATCACGACCGTCGGCATAATCATCATTGAGCGCAATAACGATGTTTGATGTTAAATCAACTGTTTTCAAAACTTCACTTGCACCTGTCGGATTTTTAATTAATTGAATTAATGTATTATGTCCGTTTATAACTCGATGTTCGGCTCTGCCAAATACCGGTTTGTAAGATTCTGCCGCCAGTTTTATTTTTTCATAATCAATGCCGAAGATTAAAGCTTGTGATATAGCTGCTAACGCATTATAAGCATTATACAAACCTATTAAATTTACTCTGAAATCGTATGATTTACCTTCGTTTTCAATTCTCAATTCCGTATAATTGTTGTAAATTTTTGCATATCCTTTATAATCCGG
>CAMOQI010000242.1 GCA_946622835.1 uncultured Candidatus Melainabacteria bacterium | reverse complement strand
CTCAAAGTGACGTGAGCGTTTTTCCACCAAATAGCTGTCATGGGGGTTGAATTTTGCCCTGACAGAATCATTTTTAAATGTGATTTGTTTGCTCCCATTTCGGTGCGATCAAGAACTTTCAAATCCTGCATAGCAAAAACGGGGCTCGGATTTGAAGCTCCAAAAGGTTCTAATTTTGATAAGTCCTGTATCATATCAATCGTTATATCTTCAGGTTTTATGAGCATATCGATGTTAATAAACGGTTTTAAATCTTTTCCTGAGGTATATTCGCTAATAGTTTCATTTAACGCTTTTTTAACTGTTTCAAACGTTGTGTTACTTTGAGTAAAACTTAATCCGGCGGCTAATTTATGCCCGCCAAATCCGTCAAATAATTCTGCATTAGCCGCCAAAACATCATACAAGGGAATACCTTCAATACTTCTGGCAGAGCATCTGAATTGATCCTTTTCTTTTGAATATGACATCAAAAATACAGGTTTATAGTATTTTTCAACTAATTTAGAAGCTACAATACCTATTATTCCGATGTGCCAATCGTTGCTGTATAAAATAATTGCGCTGTTTTTATTCCCTTCTTTTTTAACCATATCATCAGCTTGAGCAAAAATTTCATCGCAAAGCCTTTGTCTTACTTTATTTAATTCATTGAGATTTTCTATAGCCATTTCGATTTCATGATTATTATCAGAAATTAAAACTTTCAAAGCATTATCAACAGTATCTAAACGTCCTGAAGCATTTATCCTTGGGGCAATCCCAAAAGCTATATTTTCAGACGTTATTCCTTTTGTAATATCATAGCCAGCACTTTCCAAAAGTCGTTTTATTCCGTAATGTTTTCCTTTAGAGATTAAATCAAGCCCTTTTGTGACAAAATATCTGTTTTCCCCTAATAGCGGAACGACATCAGCAATAGTTCCTATTGCGACAAATGGCAATATTTCATATATAAATTCGGGTTTTTGAAAATTTGAAAGCAGAGCTTGAGCAACTTTAAATGCAACGCCGCAGCCTGCCAAATATGTTAAATATTCGATTTGCTTGGTTGAAAGTTTTTCATCCAGTGCGTTTGGAGCTTTTGGGTTAATGATTGCAAAGGCTTGCGGTAATTGTTCGGGCGCTTCATGGTGATCGGTTATAATAACATCAATCATTTTAAAACTATTTATAAATTTTACAGCATCAATATCGGAAATTCCGCAATCTACAGATATAATAACCTTGGGTTTTACTGTTGTCATAAGTTTAATTAATGCTTTTTTATCAAACCCATGTCCTTCGCTTTCTCTGTCAGGGATAAAATAGTGAACATTTGCACCGAGAAAAGTCAGAGTTTTGTACAGAATTGCAGTTGAAGTGACTCCATCTGCGTCAAAATCCCCGTATATGATTATGGTTTCACCTTCACGAATTGCTTTTGATAAGCGAGTAACTGTTTTTTGCATATCAACAAAAGCCTCCGGAGTGGTTAAAACCATTTCAAGCGGATTGATAAATTCTTCAATTTCTTTATCCGAATTCATACCGCGTGCGATAAGAAGTCTTTTAATTAAAGATTTTTCATTACTATTGTTGTTTGTAAATATCCATTCTTTTTTCATATTCCCAAGCCCTTAAATACATAATAACATAGATAATAATTTCTCGCTTTAAAAGAAACATAATGATATTAAAATATGTAAATTTCTTTATATTTCTAAAAATGTAAATTAGAATATAGATAACAGAAAAATAAGAAGGAGGGATTAGAATGAAAAAAATAATAGCAACATTGGCCGGCGTAATGTTATTGGGCGGTTCTATGGTGATGGCGGAGACAAAATTCACCCCGTTAAATTTTGATGAGAGTAACGCAATAACGCCTGCAACAACAACAGTAAATACTGCAAAGGCAACGGTTGATAACAAAGGAAATGTAATGCTTGATCCTGCTCAAGTAACAGGCGGCAGGAAAATGCAAAATGCCATATTGGATTTGGATAATGCTCAAATCGAGGTAAGAAATAAGCTGATAAATTACAGAACGAATTATACAAACATCGATCAAAAATATAAAGTGACAAAAGAGGAAAGAAGAGCTGCAAAGAAAAAAATCAGACAAGCAGAAAAACAGATAAAAAATATGGAAAATGCGAAAAAGAAAATAAGAAAGAATTTTGAACAAAAGAATAATTTATAGGAAGAATAAAATAATACAAAAAGGGTGCAGCTTGGGATTTTCCGAGCTGCACTTAAAATATTAATAGATCATAAAAAAAGAAATGGGTTGATTTTAAAAAATGTTTATAGTAGATTAAAGACATTGCAAGCACTGGCACGATAAGGGCTGCTAGCTAAAGGGTTAGAGCACTCTGCCGAGCAAAACGATTGAGTATCGTTTTGTGAGAGGCCTGATAAGGGTCTCAAATGCTCAAATTGAAAAAAGAATAGATTTGTGAGAGAATGTGAATAGCATTTGACACGCGTATGGGCTGCTAGCTCAGGTGGTTAGAGCGCACCCCTGATAAGGGTGAGGTCGGTGGTTCGAGTCCACTGCGGCCCAGATAAAAAAGGAAGTAACTTTTGTTGCTTCCTTTTTTATTGCTGTCAGTAGGACGAGAACAACTATAGGTTTTCAGGACAGTTGAGAGGGGCTTTCGTTGGCTATGATGCTGATTTGTTAGGAGTTTAAGGTAAGTCTATAGTGTA
>CAMOQI010000241.1 GCA_946622835.1 uncultured Candidatus Melainabacteria bacterium | reverse complement strand
ATATTATTTTTGCAGAGGTAAAATACACATCCGAGCCGTCAAAGAATTTGTTTAATACACATTTTGGCAAACTAAAAGATAATATTTCGTATATGGTTTCGTATATGAGGAAATTTTAAGGGGTAAACATGTCAATAAAAATACAACAAATTGAAGTACAGGGGAATAATACAAAATATTTTGTTAATTATAATAATCAGCAAAAGAGAACTTTCATTGTGCCAAATGATAAAAAAGATGAATTTGTATCAAAATACCCTAAAGCTCACGCAATAAATCAAGCAATTACATCAGGAAGTTTGATTTTAGTATGTGGCTTTTCTGCAATTGGCGGAAGTAAATTAGTATCTAAAATTTCAAAAGCACCTTCTAAATTAGCAAAATTCGGAGCGGGTATAGCGGCAGCATGTGCATTTGGTTTTGCATATTTAGCCGGAGCAACATTAGTTTTAAATAAATTCGATAAAAAATTATTGGATAAATATAACGCAAAAGAAATAACAGAAAGCAAAAATAATGGATAAAAATTTACTAACTATCAAACAACACGCTTATGATACTTGTCGATATGCTTTAATCAATGATAGCAGAACAGAGGCAAGTTATACCAAATATCTTGATAGTGCAAAATACCACCCTGCCTATGCTGATGGAATTTTTCAAAGAGCAATATTAGATACTTATGATAGAAATGTTAAAAACATAGTTGGAAGTTTTGATAGTTACGAAAATAAAGGAAATAATTTTGTATCTTCATCAAAAAATTTATATGCAAATATTAAACAATTACAGAAAAAATATAAAGAACAAATTTTCGCATTAGAAGGTAGTTATAAAACTATGTACCCTAAATATCATAAGCATAGAATGGTTATAAATACTTTAGTACACGACCAAAGTCATAATTTACAAAAATGTTCTAATTTTAAATTTTTGAAAAAACTATTATTTTCTTTTAGCAGGTAGGGTAGACTTCAGTCTACCGACATATTTTGGTTGACTAAAGTCAACCCTACTTATTAGTGCAAATATGTGCAAATATGGTGCAAAAAAGTGGACATTTTTGTAACCAAAATCGGGCATTTCGGACTTTTTAAGTCAATCGACTTCCAACCAGACAAAATCGCTAAGGTTTACAAAACTTGGCACTTTTGACCTTGCAATGACGTAAAACCCTTCTGACCAAATGTCCTGTAAAAAGGTATTCAATTATACCAAATGTCCTGAAAAAGTACAGCTCGTTCGCGCCGAACCCACAAAGGTGGGTTCTCATCCTCACACACTCTTAACAAAAAAATACCCTTTCGGGTATTTTTCAAAATAAGGAGGAGGTGGGATTCGAACCCACGGTACGCTCGCACGTACGACGGTTTTCAAGACCGCTCCGATCAACCGCTCTGGCACTCCTCCAGGCAATCACTCCGGTTAGTTGTATCCCCATTCTACCAGCTCAATTCTTTTTGTCAAGGCTTTGGACGTCTTTTGCGGAAGGCAAAATATTTGAACAGCACATACGTCACCACAGAAACCAACATTATCGATATAAATTGCGCAACATATGCGTTTTTTATTACATATCTTATCAATAGTTCCAATATGACAACATTCAACAAATAACTGACAAACCACGTCGTACAACACTTTAAATACTCACGTATATAATTCCCTCTGGTACAAAACACAAAAAATTTCTGCAACAAATATGAAAATACCGATGAAATAACCCACTGTAGTGTCACACAAAGTTGATAATGCTCATTACCCAACAAATACAATGCCAACGCAAATATTATATAAGAATTTAAAGCATTTATCGCCCCTATCACTACAAACCGAATCTTATCATCCAGCCGCATCCAATATTTATACGCCCGTTCAAACATTATTCAGCCTTCTTACGCTTAAACCATAGAAATTTACGTTTGGTCTTTTCGCTTTTATCTTTCTTCTTCTTAAAAAGAGTATCTTTTTCCAAAACGGTTATTGCTCCACGCTCCTGCGTATGTACAACAGCCTCATCTGAGCGCTTAGCAACATCATTTTCTTTCTTTTGAGCAATGTCGGTTTCATCACCGGATATAGTTTGCTGCAATATAGATGCAACCCGTTCTTCTTCTTTTGTCTGCTTTTTAGATCTCTTTTTCTCAGATTTTTCCTTTGAATTTTTTACAAGAACCTCATCATACTCATTTATAAATTCGTCAAGAGACTCCTCTTGTTTAACTTTTTCTTTCTTTTGTTTTTTTACTTTTTTTGAAACTGTTTCTTCCTCTTGCGGAGCGGCTTTATCAAGAATATCTTTTAACCACTGCTCATCCTTAGACTCTGCTACAGATGATTTTTCCGTTTGCTCCTCAAATTTTGGGGCAGCCACATCCGCCAAAGCCTTTGAAACATTTTGATCCGCATCAACAGATTGCACTCTTATTTTTGGCGCAGTTTCTGAAATCTCTGAAACCTTATCGGAAAGACTTGTATCATTTTCGCGAATTACCTCTTCCGGCACAACAAGCTCAGGTGTATTCACTATTTCTTTTTTTACTTCTTGCGTTGATTTTTTCACGGCATCCGAAACATTTTCAACAGCTTTATTTACAGCTTCTGAGGATTCTTGAGCCTTTTGCTCTGCCTGCTTAACAATTTTATCAGACGTTTTTTGAGTGTCTGAAACTGTTTCAACAGTTTCTTTTACAAGCTTGTGGATT
>CAMOQI010000240.1 GCA_946622835.1 uncultured Candidatus Melainabacteria bacterium | reverse complement strand
TGGATAAGCATGGAAATGATTTCCCCAGAGTCAGAATAGATGCGGGCGATGTAATAGATGAGCGTTCTTATATGAATGAAAATCGAAATATATTCAACGTTGTGAGCGCCAACAGATCAACTTCTTCAAGGGGTGGCGCGATGAAGTTGGTAATAATTGATTCGCAGCATGTCGGAAGGGTCTATAACAGTAATAACAAAGTCGACTTTGATAAAAAATTGGCAAAACGTGCTCAAGAAGGTGTAAGATCGTTAACAAATAAGTTTGGCGGTACTTTGGCAGGCTTGGAATACGGCTTGGATAATGGTGAATATGATGCTTATGGCAGAATAATTTCATTACCTATTTTTACTGACGATGATTTTACATCTCATGCCTATTGGAATAAAAATTGTATGCAGATGGCAAGTTCTCTTGGAAATATAAATAATTATGCTTCATTCCAAAGAAAAATGTTTGCGCACGGCCTAAATTTTGTATCAGACGGAGCGTTCGTTAATGAAGGTTTAGATGGCGTTCATTTTAAGCATATATTAAAGTGGGGAGATGAATCACCTTATTTGAATTGGTTTAGAGCATCTTCCATAAAAGACGGACCTTTATCTATGGGTGTGTTTGCAAAAAATAAAGAATGTATTTCTCATAAGATTGTTAATTCACCTTATTCATATACACAAAGGTATGACGGGCATATTTCCATAAGCAAAAATTATAAATATGATAAAACAAAACCGACTTATATACAGTTTTTTGATAAGCGTCTTGTCACAAGAGAAGAAAAAAATGATACTGAAAATCTTATAAAATCTTACTCTACAATGGGTACGGATAATGTTTATGACCTGCATTCACATAATGATTCTATTTATCCGTATTCTTTTGAGATTAATCCTGAAACTTATAATGATAATATTAAAAATTTGAATAAATATAATTCAAAGCATACGACTCGTGCGATTATGCTGGATGATTATAAAGCGGCTCGATTATTATCGAAAAACGAAGCGTTTATTGTTGACGGAAAATTTGAATCCGGATTTGAAACTTGGGATGCAAATCCTGATATTGCAAAATTAAACTTTGTGTATTCTAATGCAGATTCTTTGTATTTGAAAAATTTTGAACCGTCACAGCGCACGATTGAAAAAGAAAAAATCCTAATGGGGAATGCTCAAGTTCAAGATTATGTTGTTCAATCGGGAAAATATTGGACAGAAAAAACGGACGATATTTTAAGACTTTATATTGCACAAAATCTTAAAAATATAGACTCCGAGAATCCGACAAAGGTATATAAGCATATTTTGTCACTTTCAAATAACAAAATTTTCCCTTCTATGGTAAAGTCGGAGATTTCTAAATCGGAAGTTGAAAATGTTTTATTTGGAATGTATAGCGCTAAGAGAAAATTAGATCAAGGAGATAAAAAGTCACAGATTCTCAAAGGTTTAATGGATTTACCGTTGGATTCATTGGAGTTCGGGGATAATATTGTTTCTGTTTTGGCATCTCCTTTGGTTTCAAAAAGAGCTGTAAAGGCAGAAGATATAGGCTTATCACGATATGAAGTATATAAAAACGGAAATAAAAATCTGCCTATGGAGTATGAACGAACATACAATATGATGGATTCTATATATACAAATCAGTTGTATACATTTGCGCAAAATATTTTGTCAAATGTTGATGACAATTTGCCGGAAGAAAGTAAATTATTTGACCGCAGCGGTGAAGTAACGGAATTTGGCAAATATGTTCTGCCGATTTTAACTTCTGAAATTGCGCGTTATGCAATAATAAAATCGTTGGCACCCGCAATTTCTCTCAGTGTTGACAGGCAAAGCGGTGAAATAGCATATGATTATAAAAGATTAAAACATATAACACTTCAGTCGCTCGGGATTCAAAATCCTCCATCTGTTGAAGATGAGACAATAATGCTTTTAGAAAAAATTGAAGAAGGAATATCAACTTTGGACGCATCATCAAAAAGTCCGATTGTTGAAAGTTTAACGAAAAAATTAAAAGGGACTAATGCTTTAAGTTTTAAATTGGCGGATTTGATAATTGATAAAACACAGTCAGGGCTTGATTGGAGAATAGATGCAACAAAAGATATAGCGGATGTCGAAGCTTTAAGGAACGGTAATACAGATTTTGAATATACTTGGCAGGCTATTACAAATTTCTGGAAGCGTTTCTCTCAAGGAGTACTATCTCAAAATCCAAATGCGTATTTAGTTGCAGAGGTTACTAATAAAGAAGAACTTCATGATAAAGGTTCCGGCTGGGGCTCTAAAAAATATAATGATGTTCATAATCATGCCGTGCAAAAATTCCTCAGAGAAACAGGAATAACTTCGATTGCTGAATATTCGTATTGGTTTAGGGATATATCAAAGATGTTTGGTGCGGATTTTGAAGACGGTTCAAAATTTACGGATTCTGCATATCGAGAGCGTTTAATTTTTGAAAAAATGATGCAATTTATCAATATGGGTTCTTTGGATTCAGTACGTTATGCGTACACGTTTATCGGAAATCACGATAAACCCAGAGCGCTTCATTGTCTTGCTATGGATATGGGGTTATTCTATGCGGATTTAATGGATAATAATAATAATGAACAATTTGAATATCGCCGAAAAGCCTATCAGGTGATAAAAGATAAATATCTTGAAGAAATAAAAGATAGTGAAGTTAATT
>CAMOQI010000239.1 GCA_946622835.1 uncultured Candidatus Melainabacteria bacterium | reverse complement strand
CAAAATTGAATATTGGGTTTCAAAAGAAGCGATGGATATTGATTATGTCGGGCCGTCTTTAATCGCTCAGTTATATGAAAAAAACTTGATTTCAAATCCGGTTGATTTATACCGTTTAACACAAGAAGATTTGATGAAATTGGATAATATTAAGGAAAAATCAGCAAATAATATTTATAACTCTATTCAGCAGAGTAAAACCCGTCCGTTAAATCGTGTCGTCACTGCGCTTGGTATTCGTCATGTGGGAAAAGAAACTGCTGAGATTTTGACGGCGGAGTATCCTTCTTTTGATGCTCTTATTGAAGCTTCTGTCGAAGAGTTATCAGCTATTGAAGGGGTTGGTGAGATTATTGCTAAGTCTATTTTTGATTATTTTAAGGATGAAAAAAACTTAAAATTAATCTTTGAATTAAAAGATTTAGGGATTAACCCTCAGGGTAAATCAAATAAGGTTTCTGATTTATTGGAGGGTAAAACTTTTGTTTTAACGGGAACATTACAGAATATGACAAGAGATGAAGCCGGTGCAATTATAAAATCTCATGGCGGGAAAACCTCGTCTTCTGTATCTAAAAAGACTTCTTATGTTCTTGCCGGAGAAAATGCCGGCTCAAAATTGGAGAAAGCTAAAAATTTAGGTGTTATAATATTGACAGAAAATGATTTTCTTGAAATGATAAAACAATAAGAGGAAATGTATAAATATGAAAGTTATAAGAATTGATGGAATAAGAGGTTTGTTAAGCGCAATATTTATAGGGTGTGGCCTGTTCGCCGGCTTTGTAATAAGCCCGGGGTATCTTGCAATGCATTTGTGGAATAAATATTTGGTATCGGGGTATATGTTCCCTCAATTGTCCTTATTTCAAGGTGTTTTGTTGTGGGGAATAGTTTTTATTTCTTATGTAATTTTGACAAAAGGCGGATTTGCTATATCTTTTCATAACGGATCGAGTTATAACGATGAAGAAATGGAGTCTATTATTAGGGCGGCAAAGGTGAATTCAAAATTGAGAATGATGAATAATATAATTTCAAAAGCAGATAAATTTGAGTCGTCAAAAGAACGTAATCCGTTTGAGTTAGGCACTAAAAATTCTCAAGAATCTTATGCTGATAATGATATTGAATCTGATGATAAAATTTCTAATGTAAAATAAAGGAGTATTAAATATGAAAAAGTTATTGGTTTTCCCGTTAGCGTTGGGTATTGTTTTGGCAGCACCGTCATTGAGTTTGCCTGTAAATGCTGTTGACAACACTGTTGAGAGAGGATATTTGTCTGTTTCTTATACAACTGAAAAAGAAGTTTCTCCTGATACAGTCGAATTTTCTATTGCAATAAGAACTGAGGATAAAAAATCTATGCAGGAGGCTTCTTCTAAAAACAAAGAAATATCTAATAGAGTTTATGAATATCTGAAATCTAGCATAAAACCTGCAAATGGTGATTATATCAAAACATCTAATTATTCAGCAAACCCCGTTTATACGTATAAAGACAATAAAAGAATATTTGACAGATATGAAGTTTCAAATAATATAATTGTGCATACAAAATCTTTGGATAACGTAGCGTCTTTGATAGATAAATCAATTAGTATGGGCGCAACAGGGGTTAATAGTCTTAATTTTTCTCTTGCCAATAAAGATCAAAAATGTTCAGAAATGTTATCATTTGGGGGAAGAGAAGTTAGAAAAAGAGGGGATCTGCTTGCATCATCTGTCGGAACTGTGATAACAGGCGTGAAAAATGTAAGAACTTCTTGCTCGTTGAATCAAAGACGAGTAAATTATGCGTATTCAAACCGCTTAATGGCAAAAGCTGCAATGGCAGACGGTGCAGCGATGGAAGTTGCAGAACCTGTTACAAACATTGAATCAGGAAATATTACCATATACGCAAGTGTGGATGCTGATTTCTTTGTTAAATAATAATTCTATTTGCAGTTTATTAATAACCAAAAAATAGCGGCTAATATAGCCGCTATTTTAATCTTGTATTTATATATTATCTTTTACCCATTGGAGTATATTTTGAATAGGTTTCATTGTCATATACTCTTTTGCCGCCATTAATCCAAGGGGCTGCTTCAAGGTCGTCAATATTGTATTTCAATAAATAATCGTTTCCGTCTTGTTTGTATACCTGAGCGTCAGATTTCTTTTGGCTGACAGGAACCGTTCTTTTTGCTGCTTTTTTGTTGTATGCCGCAACTGCGCAAAGTTGTGTTTGGATCAATACCAAAGCTAAGATAAGTGCTAATTTTTTCATATTTTCATCTCCTGATTTTTTTCGCGATACTAGTATTGTAACATAGAAATCACTTTTCCGCAATCCTGTAAATTTTTTCTGCCGTTTAAATCTTTTAATTCTATCAAAAAGGCTGCACCAACAAGTTCTCCGCCTGCTTTTTTAATTAGGTTACAGGCTGCTTTTGCCGTCCCTCCGGTGGCCAAAAGATCATCTACAAATAGTACTTTTGCTCCTTTTTCTATAGCATCTGAGTGAATTTCTATAATATCAGTTCCGTATTCAAGTTCATAGGGTTCACTGATTGTAGCGGCAGGAAGCTTGTTGGGCTTTCTTACAGGGATGAATCCGCAATTCATTTTATAGGCCATAGCTGTTCCGAAAATAAATCCGCGACTTTCTGCGCCTACTATATAATCGATTTTTTCATCTTTAAATTGAGAACTCATATAATCTATCATGTATTGAAGTG
>CAMOQI010000238.1 GCA_946622835.1 uncultured Candidatus Melainabacteria bacterium | reverse complement strand
ACAGTTTTGTTTTGACTATTCCTATGGTGTATTATTTCTGTAAGTTCTTTGTGTTTGAAACACAATGGATACCTTCTTTTATCTCATCGTTGAAAGGTCTTTTTTGATGATTGAAAAATTAACTGAAATTTTTGCTATTGAACCTGACAATGAAGATTTGTATAGAATTGCGTTAACTCATCCTTCTTATACAAAAGAAAAAAATGAACCTCATACTCAATGTTATGAGCGTTTGGAATTTTTGGGCGATGCGGTATTGAAGCTGACGGTTTCGGAAGTTTTGTATAAAATGTTTCCCGAATCCACAGAAGGGGAATTATCTAAAATTAGAGGAATAATTGTATCTGATAATACTTTGGCAAAAATTGCAAAGCGTGACGGGTTGGATAATCTTATTATTATGAGCAAACATGAGGAAAAACAGCATATTCGTCAAAATGATTCAGTATGTGCTTGTGCGTTTGAAGCGGTTTTGGGTGCTTATTATTTGGATAAAAAATTATCTAAACTTATAAAATATATAAATAAAACATTTAAACCCTTTATTGAGGATGTAAAAAATAATTTTGAATGTTATAATGCGAAGGCTATATTGCAGGAATATACGCAGGATAAGGATAAAAAGCGTCCGCAGTATGATGTGGTATCAGAATCCGGACCTGCTCATAAGAGAGTTTTTAAGGTTTCTGTGAGTTATAACGGGGAAATTTTGGCTGTGGAAACAGGTTTGAGTAAAAAGGATGCTCAGCAAAAATGTGCTTATACTGCTTGTAAAAAGTTGGGGATAATATGATGAATAATGTTATTGTTGCACCTTCTATTCTTTCTGCGGATTTTGCAAATTTGCAAAAGGATATTATGGCGGTTGAGCAGTATGGAGCAGATTGGATTCATGTTGATGTTATGGACGGGCATTTTGTTCCGAATATTACGATAGGGGCTCCTGTGGTTAAATCAATAAGACCTGTTACAAATTTGCCCTTGGATGTGCACCTGATGATAGATAATCCCGAAAAATATATTGAATCATTTGCAACTGCGGGGGCTGATTTTTTGACCTTTCATTATGAAGCGGCACCTGATAGGGTTAAAGAAATAATTAGTATGATTAAATCTTTCGGTGTTAGGGCGGGGATTTCAATTAAGCCTAAAACTCTGCCGGATGTGATTTTCCCATATTTGGCAGATTTGGACTTGGTTCTTGTGATGACTGTTGAACCCGGATTTGGCGGGCAGGAATTTATGTATGATTGTGCGCAAAAAATTCCTCAAATACGTGAAAAAGCAGGACAGTCGTTGATTATTCAAGTTGATGGCGGTATAAATAAAGAAACAGCGAAAATCTGCACAGATTTTGGGGCAAACTGTCTTGTTGCCGGGAATTATATATATAAATCAGATAATATTCAAGCGGCGATAAGATCTTTAAGAGGTTAAGCTTCTAAATCCTGACCTTTTCTGATTTTTGCCATAAGTATTTGTTCAAGGCTGGCACTTGCGGCTTTGTCTGTTTCGGTTGCGGCGGTGGTATTTGCGGGGTCATTTTTGTTATCTTTATTTGTTTCGTTATTTTTGTTATCTTGTTTGTCCTGCTTGATTTCGTTTTCGCCTACACCGGTTTTATTTTGGACTTGATTCTTCATACTTTCAATTTCTGAAATGTTAGAGCGGTTAACTTCAGAGGCGTTATTTGCTTTATTTGAAAGTTCATCGCCTGAGTCAATTGCTCGTTGTCCGGTTCTTATTGTGTATTTACCAATAGGATATCCGAACAGCGGATTTTCTTTAATCAAGTCTTCTCCGATTAGAATTGTTTCTGTTCCGTAATCTTTTGTATCATTGCTTATTGTTAGTTTGTCATCAATGGCAGCTTGGTAAATATTTAAATCCCCATCTGCGAGGGCAAGCATATTTTGTGCATCAGTGCCAAGGGATTTGAGCTGTTCTTTTAGTTGTAAAACTGTACTTATATTGCCGGTCAGAGATTTTTTATTTTTTTCGGAATTTATTTTAGATTTTATATCATCTGCTCTGGCAAGGGTATCTTGCATTTGACCTTCAAGCATTGAAATTTCATTTTCTGATGAACTTTGAATATTTTCAACTTCCCCTTGCGCTCGGTTTGATTGTCCGGTTAATTCTTTGCTTTCTGCACGGAAGGTTTTAGCAACTTTTACGGTTGAGACTCCGTCATTTTGCATTTGTTCGCGGCGTTGTTTTGCGCTCATATCTTCCGGGTCTGTTTTTTTGTTTTCCGTTTGTATGTCTGCTGCGGGGTTGCCTTGAACTTCACCATTTACTGTCTCTTGTCTATTGCCTTCATTGTCTTGAGCTTGGGTGCGCTCTTTTTTTCTGGATTCTTGAATTTTTTGATTTTGCGCCATTTCGTATGTTGTTTCGTCTTTGTCGTTTTTATCAAGGTCTTGGCGAAAATCTATAGCCCACTTCAAATATTGAGGTGGAACTTCAACTCCGTCGTTGTTGTATTTAATGATTTCTTTTGCTGTTAATCTGCGCCAATCAATTATTTTGGTAGGTGCAGCTTCTATTCGTGATACTTCCATAGTTCACCCTTGGTTTGTTATTTATATTTACGGATAATTTTTGCAAAACTTTAATTTTTTTATTTATCTTTAACAAATATTTACTTCCTCATCTGATTAAGGGATATCATTTGTGAAAAAAGTTATATAATTATGATTAAAGAGGTGTAGTATGGATTATAATTATTTA
>CAMOQI010000237.1 GCA_946622835.1 uncultured Candidatus Melainabacteria bacterium | reverse complement strand
ATAATAGATTTCAGCTTTCATAGTCATAAGGTCAATTATGCCTTTGAAAGTATCCTCAGCACCGATAGGGAGCTGAATGGGGATGCCGTTTGCGTGCAGTCTTTCGTGAACCATGTTTTCAACATTGTAAAAATCTGCACCCATAATGTCCATTTTGTTGACATAAATCATTCTTGGTACATTATAATCGTTAGCCTGACGCCAAACCGTTTCAGACTGAGGTTCAACACCACCCTTTGCACACATAACGGTAACAGAACCGTCAAGTACGCGAAGTGAGCGTTGAACTTCAACAGTAACGTCAACGTGTCCGGGGGTGTCAATAATGTTTATTCTGTGCTTAACACCGGCATTTGCGCCTTCCTTTTTTGCCCAGAAACAGGTAGTAGCAGCAGAAGTAATTGTAATACCGCGCTCCTGTTCTTGTGCCATCCAGTCCATCTGCGCGCCGCCTTCGTGGGTTTCGCCGATTTTATGGATACGGCCGGTATAATAAAGTATTCTTTCGGTAGTAGTGGTTTTACCGGCGTCAATATGCGCCATTATACCAATATTTCTTGTATGTTCCAATGAATATTCTCTACCCATAAATACATTTTCCTCCTTTCACAAAATGTAAAACAGATATTTTTGAAAAACTTTAATGAACTACCATCTGTAATGAGCGAAAGCCTTGTTGGATTCTGCCATTTTATGGGTATCTTCACGCTTTTTAACAGAACCGCCTGTTCCGTTCAAAGCGTCCATAAGTTCATTAGCCAATCTTTCTTTCATAGTTTTTTCGCTACGCTCTCTTGAATAGCGTGTAAGCCAGCGAAGTCCCAAAGTTTGTCTTCTTTCAGGGCGAACCTCCATAGGTACCTGATAGGTAGCACCGCCGACACGGCGAGCCTTTACTTCAAGTACAGGCATAATGTTGTTAAGCGCTTCTGTGAAGACCTCGAGAGGATCTCTGCCGGTCTTTTCTTTTATGATATCGAATGCATCATAAACGATCTTTTGAGCAACACCCTTTTTGCCGTCAAGCATTATGTTATTTATAAGCTTTGTAACAACAACGCTGCCGTAAATAGGATCTGCCAAAACTTCTCTTTTCGCAATATAACCTTTTCTTGGCATATTTCTTCCCTCCTTCATAAAATAAAATGAGTATCATAGGTACTCTGAGCCATAAAGCTCCGATTATGCACACGGTTATATGCTATATCTTATAGGACATAATACCATATGCACTTTTGCTAAAAATTACTTTTTAGCCGCTTTCGGTCTTTTAGCGCCGTACTTTGAACGGCCCTGCATTCTGTTTGCAACGCCCTGAGCGTCCAAAGTTCCGCGGATTATGTGGTATCTTGTACCAGGAAGGTCTTTTACTCTTCCGCCACGAATAAGAACAACGCTGTGCTCTTGCAGGTTATGACCGATGCCCGGAATGTACGCGGTAACTTCAATACCGTTTGTAAGTCTTACTCTGGCGATTTTACGAAGTGCCGAGTTAGGCTTTTTAGGTGTTGCAGTTCTTACTGCGGTACATACGCCTCTCTTTTGTGGAGAGGAATTGTCATTTGTTCTCTTTTTGAGCGAATTTAAGCTCTTTTGGAGAGCAGGGGCTGTGGACTTCTTTACAGAAGTTTCTCTGCCTTTTCTGACTAATTGGTTAAACGTAGGCATATCATTATATCCTCCTTCTTCTAAAATTTATATTACAAGTGAAAAATCACCTATAAACGAATTATTGCGGCACAGGATGCGGACACATCAATTCCGCACTCCTTGCCAAGCTCACGCATTGACGGCACGCGAACGATTGTAACGTTTTCGGAAAGAGCCAGAATATTATCCGACATAGAGGGGGAGCAATCCTCGGCAATAAAAATTTTTTCACATATGCCGTTTTTAAGGGCTTTTAAAACCTGTTTATAGCCGATAACGATATTTTCCTTATTTTCAGGAGAAATCATATTGCCGCCTCCTATCCCAATTTACGCTAATACCACGATATTATACCAAAACAGGAGGTAAATGTCAACATTTTTCTTGAAAAAATTCCAAAAATGCCGGCCACGGCATTATTTTATGTGGTCGGCATCATTTTCAACATTGAATATGTGTTCTGTAACTGTTTTTCCATGGATAAAATCGTCAATAAAAAGCCTCGACGGGACATAATTGCTGTGAGCAGGATATACATAAACCTTTTTAAGCTGCTTTTTGAGAATTTTAAAGTCTTCCTTCGTCATAGAGGAGCGGTAAAGATTGAGCCTTGTGTCACGGCAGGATTTTATCATATAGTTTGCAAGTTTTACCGAAAGTGCAGGATTTTTTGCGGTTTTCGGTACGCAAAAATGATACTCGTCAACAAACATTTCACCCATATTGCCATTTTTTGTAGGCCACGGTATATAGCGCACCTCTGAGCCGATACTAAGTTCATTTAGAAGGGTTTCGGGAAGAAATCCGATTTTGAATGCGCCTTCGGAGTTGTCGATTATGCCCTTATCGAATATAAGCGTGCGCACAAAATTGAGCCATTCCACCTGCTCCTGAGCACCATAATCAAAAAGTGTGCCGCCGTCCTTTTGATATATAAGAGAATTCTTCATATTTATATATGATTTTGTCCAGTCAATAGAGATGTTGGAATTGAGGGCAGCTGCCATATTGATAAAGTTTTCCCAAGTCCATTCCTTTTTTCTGAAATATTCATAGGGAGTTGTAATATCTGAAAACTGATCCGGATA
>CAMOQI010000236.1 GCA_946622835.1 uncultured Candidatus Melainabacteria bacterium | reverse complement strand
AAAAAGCCACAACAGTAAAAGATTTGGAAGATATAAAATTCAAATACCTCAGCCGTAAAGGCGAATTTAACGAAATAAAAAAAGGACTAAAAGACTTATCCGATGAAGATAAACGAGTAGTCGGATCTTTTGCAAATGAAATTTCTCAAAAACTTGAAACCTCTATTTCACAAAAATTTCAAAAATTTTACCAAGAAGAATTGAATAAAAAATTAGAAGGCGAAAAAATAGATGTAACACTACCGGGGCAATATATCGCTCACGGGCATTTGCACCCGCTGACATCAACCACAAATGAAATAGTTTCAATATTTCAAAGTTTAGGTTTTTCGGTTGCACCAAACGAACACTCCCCTGAAGTTGAGACGGAATATTTCAACTTTGATATGCTAAACGTGCCGCAAGACCATCCTGCGCGAGATGTCCAAGATACTTTTTATACAAATATTGCACCAAATGTAGTTTTAAGAAGCCAAACATCAGGTGCTCAAATTCATATTATGGAAAACCAAAAACCCCCTATAAGAATTATTGCCCCGGGGCGTGTTTACAGAAACGAAAACATAAATGCCCGCAAAAATAATTTCTTCCACCAAATTGAAGGACTATATGTGGATAAAGACATAACATTCGGAGATTTAAAAGGGGTATTAAATGAATTTATAAGAATATACTTTGGAGCAAGCCGTCCGACAAGATTTCGCAACAGCTTTTTCCCGTTCACAGAACCCTCTGCAGAGGTTGATGTACAGTGTATAATGTGCGAAGGCAAAGGCTGCAGAACATGCTCCGGTACAGGTTGGTTAGAAATTCTTGGTGCCGGAATGGTTGATCCGAACGTGTTAAAAGGGGTCGGAATAGATCCTGATGTTTATTCGGGTTTTGCATTTGGAATGGGGGTTGAAAGACTTGCTATGCTTAAATATGCAATTGACGACATCAGACTTTTCTTTAATGATGATGTTAGATTTTTAGAACAATTTAAGGGGTAAATAATAATATGTCAATAATAATAATGATACTGCTTTTAGGATTTTTAATTCTTGTACACGAACTCGGACACTTTATTGCTGCCCGCGCACTTGGCATAAAAGTATCAAAATTTGCAATAGGGTTTCCTATAGGCCCAACTCTTTGGAGTAAAAAAATCGGGGATGTGGAATATTTAATTCATGCTTGCCTGCTTGGAGGGTATGTTGCATTCCCTGATGATGAAAAGGATTCCGGACTTCCTGCGGATTCTCCCGAGAGATTTGCAAATAATCCTGTTTGGAAAAGAGTTATTGTCATATCGGCAGGAGTTTTAACCAATTTAGTTGTGGCATTTTTGCTTGTATTTTTTGTCGCAGGAGTTTGGGGCGAATTGCCATCAGGTCAAGCTGACGTATATGTCGGAAAAATTGTTGCACAAAAAGGCGAATCCGTTTGGGACAGCGGGATGCAAACTGGCGACAAAATATTAACAATCAACGGTTCTAAAATAAAATCTGCATATGCTCTTACACTTTACGCAAAAAACAGCGCAAGTTTTGACGGTAAAGTTGATAAAGAGGTATTTGAAGATAATTTGTCTGAGCTTGAGGGTTACAATTTAGGCGTAAAAGTTGACACCCCGATTAAAAAAGGTAAAAAAATAATTCTTTTACCTGAAGAAGATGAACCTGCATTAAGGCTCAGCGATGAAATTTTAAAAGGTTTGGCTTTTTATAAAGATGAAAAACTCGAATTAACCGATGAACAAATCAAACTTCGAGATGAAATTAAAAATAAAGAATATTTTATAGGGGATGGAAAAACAACTTTAACAGATTTAGCATACGCCATTTCTGACGGTGCCAGACCTTTGGAAATTGTTATCGAAAGAGATTCGCGAACAATAAATCTTAGAACAATTTATCCAAATAACGACGGGCTAATCGGTATTATTCCGGAAAGTCGTGCTATTACAGTTAAAACAGAAACTCCAACCCAAATAATAAAAGCCGGTACAGATTATTTGGTGCAACAAACTGCAATGCAATTATACGGATTTTGGCAGCTATTAACGGGTAAAATTCCGGCAAAAGAAATACACGGAATAGTTGCGGTTGCCAAAATAGGCGGAGATGTAATAACTCATGGCGGAATGGCATCAGGCTTACTTTTAACCGCAATTATATCTGCATGGCTTGCAATTTTGAATTTCTTGCCCATACCGGCACTGGATGGCGGACATTTCTTGTTCTTGATGCTTGAAAAATTAAGAGGCAAACCTGTTGATGAAAAAATTATTGAACGTATAAGCACAATATTTTTTATATTGATAATTGTTCTCGCGTTTTTACTGATTTTTAATGACATCTATGCGCTTGTAACACATAAATTGTAAAATTTAGTACAGCTTAACGAATATTATTAAACACGTATACTCCGGCATCCGTTAAAGATTCTGCTATTCCCTGATGAACAACAAAAGGATAAACATCGGTTACGTCTTTGCTGTTTACAACACAATTAAATGCAGGAGTATCCGACGGTCTTCTGCCTATTCTGTTAGTACCTTTTGAACACTTGATTTCCTTATTTGGAGGGGCTGTTCCGTTTACATCAATAAGCCCGAAACAACCAGTTGAATTTTGTGCGGAATCATCTTGAAAATATGCGTAAAATGCATTATTTGCAGAACACGGAAGCATACCTATACTTCGGCTAAAGCCTCAGGATGACACGTCATTGCTGAGGAAGCGGAGCGACCGAAGAATCTTGCCCTCCCCTAAAGAAT
>CAMOQI010000235.1 GCA_946622835.1 uncultured Candidatus Melainabacteria bacterium | reverse complement strand
CTTTGCGGGCTGCCGTCGGTTGAATATGACGGATTTGACATCATTAAATGATGAGTGTTTGTGTCGTATCTTAAAGGAAAAATGTCCTCCATTTGCATAAAACTGGCGAGTTTATCGCTCGGATATTCATATGCAAAAATAGAATTGTGAATTCTTTGCAATCGTTGTTCATAACTTCTTCCGCCTGTGTCATTGTCGTTTGAAACTTCAATTCCGGGGGAATAATTTTTTGAATATTTATAATCAATTGCTTTATTTCTTACGGTGTGGAAATCGTTTGAGTCAATAAAGCCCGTACCTGTTGATAAGCCCAGATTTTCATAACGTGTAAAATCTCCGGAGCTTTTTTCTCCCACAAAGCTTAGGTGGGTATTTCCGCTGCGTTTTCTTATTTCATGTATTATATATTGCATTTGTTCGTAACTCGGCAAAGCCCCTACTCCTGTGTAGTTTTCCATATCATATCCGCCTATATGCTTTGCCGAGTCAATAAATATCGCTTCAAAACCTAAATTTATAAGTTCAATGTGCGAATCTAAAAACAAATTAAAATGTTCGGGATTTTCCCAATTAAAAGTAATATCTCCCCCATCGTTTTGGACAACTTTTATTTGATCGGCTGAAATTACTGTTCTAAAACCTGTTTTCAATCCGTGAAAATTTGCCAAATTATTAAACGCTGTCAGTTGTTCTTTGGCGGGAATTTTATCTGTAATTTTTGAATTTATAATATTTTTACTGTATTCTGTATTGAGTTTTATCCCGTAGATTGAATTTTCTACATCCGCTGCTTTGTTGTATCCGTCACCGTAAATATTTGGAAAAATTTGTGACAGTACAATGCAATTTGCCCAACTTTTTGCGCTTGGCATAATCGCGGGTAAAATTTTTATGGAACTCATAATCCCGTTTGAGCATTTATTCTCATTCATTTCAGCGATTGCACGATTATTTATTTCTATGTAATTTGCATTAACTCCCCATTTGTCGCCATAGTCGGGACTTTTTATTTCATTTGGAAATTCATTGTAAAAAACGCCTTCTTGGCATAAGGTCATTAAAGATTCTACGGCTTGTTTGACAGAACGATTTAAAAGTTCTAAGGGAACAATGTTTGCAACCCATTTGCGCATTCCTGATACAAATTGGTGTTCCAGAGTCCAGTTATCAATTGAAAGTTTTGTGTTTTCACCTAATGCATTTAATAATTTATTTACATAATTCATAAGGTAATTCTATTGAGAATGTTAAAATTTTTTATTGCCCAGATTGATATTATTTCCGGTTAAAAATTAAAATTTGCTAAAATGTTTATTTGGGTAGGATTGAAAAAATAAAAAATTCCAACTTGTTATTTTCAATCTTTTTTTGTAGAATTGCGTATATGCAATATTTTTGTTTATTTTTGTAAGCAGTATAAGGGATTTATGTAAATAAAGAATGAGGGGGATATATGACAGTATTAAAGATTGAAAGATTACCGCATAATAAAATTTTGCCTGAGTATAAAACAGACGGGGCTGCCGGCATGGATTTGTGCGCGGCAATTGATGAACCGATTGAATTGAAACCGTTGGAGCGGAGATTGATTCCGACAGGGTTAAAGATTGAATTGGAACATGGTTATGAAGCTCAGATAAGACCGCGTTCAGGGATGTCAATCAAACATGGTATAACTTTAATTAATTGTGTTGGGACGATTGACGAGGATTATCGCGGAGAAGTTTGTGTGGCGGTGGTTAATGTTTCTAATGAAGCATATACAATTGAGCCTCAAGAAAGAATCGCTCAGATGATAATTACCAAATATGAGCAGGCAAAAATAGAAGTTGTAGCGGAATTAACCGAAACTGTTCGCGGAGCAGGCGGTTTTGGTTCAACGGGTAAATAAGCTGAGGATAATGAAAGGAGATTGTGATGACAGAAGAATTACAAGTTCAAAACTCTTCAAATGATGGTAAAAATTGGTTGGCGACAATGTTGTTGTGCTGGTTTTTAGGAGCGTTTGGTGCACATAGGTTTTATACAGGAAAAACAGGCACCGCGTGGGCTATGGCAATCATGACCATAACAGGATGTTTTGCTGCAGTTTCTTTAATTTGGGCGATATTTGACGGATTTGTAATCGCTCTTGGCAACTGGAGGCACGAAGACGGAAGCGAACTTTATGAAAGAATTGAATGGGTAGGCTATGCATATATGATAATTGTTGCATTAGGATTTTTTGGTTCTTTGATTTTCGGCGGTTCACTTTTGGCGCTTTTTACTACTATTTTATCAGGCGCCGGTATTTCAGGTATTTAATTTTTAGAGTTATAACGGTGGGCAAAATGAAATTTTGCCCACCCTATTATTAAATTTTGTAATTATGCAAATTAAAAATAGTAGATTTCTAAAAAGAGTGTTAATTTTAACAGTACCTGTTTGGGGTATGGGGTTAGCAATTTTTTTGGAGAGCATGCGCTTAAAGCATTTTTGTTTAATAGAATTTTTTACAGGGCAATCGTGCTGGGGATGCGGGTTGACGAGGGCTTTTGCGGAGCTTGGAAAATTTAATTTTCAACAGGCATATGATTATAATCCTCTCATAGTAATTTTTGCACCTTTGGCTTTTGTTGCGTGGGTTTTGATTGTTTATTTTGAGTTTAGGGGTAAATAATAATTTGTTGGGTGCGTTTATACGCACCAAATATCTTGCTTCGCCCTCTGCTTGGGCTTGCGCTCGAACCACCCACAAGGCTGGCGCCTTGTACGGGGTTCTCATCCCC
>CAMOQI010000234.1 GCA_946622835.1 uncultured Candidatus Melainabacteria bacterium | reverse complement strand
ATTATGAAGCGCAAACTCACAGCACTCTACAGTGTGAACCAACAAACCTCCGATATAATTGTGATGCATAAGCTTTGCAGCAGGCATTATTTTAAAATCATTTTCATTTTTTTCAAATAAATCTTGAACAAAAGCGCGTAATTTATCATCTCCAATCATCAGAATAAATTCATTTAATTTATTCCAATATTGCAAAATTTGTTCTTCTTCAAGTCCCAATTTTGCTTCTTCAACAAGCTCAAGCGCAGACACTAAACAATTTTTATATTTTTCATTAAAAGTGGCAGAGACAATTTTTACCAAATTACCGGTTCTGAATATCTTGCTATCAAAACGATTTAATGTTTCTTCCCACAAAATACAGTTAAGCAAACTTTCATCTTGAGTATTTTTCAATTGGAGCTTACCCATTTTTGTACCGGCCTTAGTATCACCAATCGAAAATATTACAACTTCATATATAACATCCGTACTAAACATAAAACCCTTTCATATCTTAATTTTTATCTCTGTCAATTATTTTATCCTGCCCCCAGGAAAATGCGGCTCTTAGCTCTTTTCCCACTTCCTCCAACGGGTGAGAAGCATTCATTTGTCTTAATTTTAAGAAATTTTTACACCCTGAAGACATTTCTTCCATAAATTCATCAGCAAATAAACCTGACTGAATATCTTTCAATATCTGCCTCATCGCATCTTTTGACGGTTGCGCAATAACTTTTGGCCCACGGGTCATATCTCCATATTCGGCTGTATTTGATATAGAATACCTCATATCGGATAAACCGCCTTGATTTATTAAATCAACAATAAGTTTCATCTCATGCAGAACCTCAAAATATGCCATTTCAGGGGCATATCCCGCTTCAACAAGCACTTCATAACCTGTTCTGATAAGAGCCGCAACACCCCCGCAAATAACTGCCTGCTCTCCAAACAAATCCGTTTCTGTTTCTTCTCTAAAGGAAGTTTCAATAATTCCGGAGCGACCTGCACCGATTGCAGCAGCATAAGATAATGCCACTTGCTTTGAATCCTTTGACACATCTTGCTGTATTGCAATTAACGCAGGAACACCTTTTCCCTGAAGATACTGAGATCTGACAGTATGTCCCGGACCTTTTGGAGCTACCATTATAACATTCACATCAGAGGGAGGAACAATTTTATCAAAATGAATATTAAATCCGTGAGAAAACATCAAATACTGACCCGCGCGAAGATAAGGTTCTATTTGATTTTTATACACCTGAGCTTGTATTTCATCAGGAATCAAAATTTGCACAACATCCGCCCACTTGAGGGCATCTTCAATTGACATAATTTCAAAACCATACCTTTTGGCTTTCTCAAAAGATTTACCATCTTTGCGTAAACCTAAGACAACTTCACAACCTGAATCTTTAAGATTCATTGATTGCCCGTATCCTTGAGAACCAAAACCAATTACAGCAATTTTTTTAGATTTTATCAATTCAAGATCAATATCATTGTCCAAATAAATTTTAAGATTACCCATTACAACATCCCTTCTGCAGCAAGATAATAACACAAACAACTCTGTTATTACAGATTAAATCCAATTTATTCACATTTCTATATAAAAAATATTAACCACATATTAACTCAAAAGGTTAATTTCAATCCGCTTAAATTATCTTTACTATTTTGTATAGGAGAAAATTATGGGAGAAAGCAATAAGATAAATTATAAAAATATGTCAATAGAAGAGCTTATTGTTCTTTCTCAAAACAATGATTACAAAGCGCTTGAAGCACTTATTAAAAAGATTCAATACGACATATATGCAACTATGAGCTATCTTTTAAAAGATAACAACAATCTGTCCGATTTAACACAAGAAGTTTTGGTGAAAGTAGCAAAAAACATCCGCTCCCTAAAAAGCCCTTCCTGCTTCAAAAGCTGGGTAAATCATATAATAACAAACACATACTACGACTTCACAAGAAAAATAAATAAAAAACCACCCACAATTTCCCTTGAATACACATGTGAACCATCAGGCTTTGCTCTAAAAATAGAAATCCCCGACAAAAAATTTAAACCAATCGAAAAATGTATAAGTTCGGAGTGTGAAAAAATGATAAAAAAAGCAATTCGACAACTGCCGGAAGCTTTTCGCATTGCGATAATCTTAAGGGAATTTCAAGGCTTAAGCTATGAACAAATTGCTCAGACGACAAACTCCAGCATTGGAACTGTAAAATCAAGAATTTCAAGAGCAAGAATAAAGCTACAGGATTCACTAAAAAATTATATATAAGGAGAAATAAATGAACAGACGACTTTCATGTTATCAAGTTATGGCTCTAATGAAGTTCTACCTTGAAGATAAAATAAATTCAAAATTAAGAGAGTATATAGAACTCCACATTGAAAAATGTCCGCAATGTCAGGCAAGAATTGGAGAATTAAAATCTTTTATGAATGAAATTAGCAAAAATAACAGGCAAAAAACAAAAATTGAAGC
This sequence comes from uncultured Candidatus Melainabacteria bacterium, assembly GCA_946622835.1. Lineage (GTDB taxonomy): Bacteria > Cyanobacteriota > Vampirovibrionia > Gastranaerophilales > Gastranaerophilaceae > Zag111. The sequence continues at coordinate 295 of CAMOQI010000234.1, read as the reverse complement.
AGATTATGAAACAATAAACAGACTGTCAGCATATATGGACAATGAACTAAACAGCAACGAAAATATAAAAATTAAAAAAATGACCATTTCAAATTCTAAAGTAAGAAAAGAATTAGAAAGTTTATACAAATTTCAAAGAGCACTGCATTCTGCTTATGAAAAAACGAAAAATGATTCCAAATTTGATTACTCAAAAAACATTATTAAAAAAATTCAAGACGGGTACGAATATACAACAAGTTACTTTTATAAAATAGCAACACTGTTTGTGATACTGCTAGTGGGTATAATCGCA
>CAMOQI010000233.1 GCA_946622835.1 uncultured Candidatus Melainabacteria bacterium | reverse complement strand
AATTAAAGAAATTGTATTTGCAAAAATACGATTGGGAAAATAAACAACTTGAAAATGTTGAATATTTATTTGAAAGATTTTTACGTCTTCAAAACGCCGTAAATACTATACAATCCGAAATGCAAGATTTAAAATCCGTTTTCAAACTGTATTTTGAACAAGGCGGAAAACCTCTCATCTCACAAGAAGGAGATATGCTTGTTTATAATTCAAAACAGACTTTCGGATACGATTTTGAAGTGATAAAACCGATATTAGAAGAAGTTGGGGCTTTAGATAAAGCAGTTAAGATTAATACCGGCTTTGTGGACAGGCTCGCAAACGGAAAAAGTTTGGACGATGAGAAAAAAGAAATTCTTAAAAATGCAAGACAAGAATTGACAGAAACAAGAAATATCCAAGTTCTGAAAAACAACAAGTAGGAGAAATAAAACATGTTAGAAAAGGTCTGGACTTTCTTTAAAGAACCAAAAAACCAAACAACGATAGAAGATTCAGAAAAAATAGCATCTATGTACAAACATTGGAGATGGAGAATTTTCTATTCAAGTTTTATTGCTTATGTTGTTTTCCACCTTTGCCGTAAAAACATAGCAGTTGCACTTCCTGCTATGGGTAAAGCCTTGAATATGACAAATACCGAACTTGGTATTTTAGGTTCAACTCTTTATGTTACGTACGGGATAGGAAAATTTATAAATGGGGTTATTGCTGATAAAGCCAACGTCAGAACATTTTTGCCTACAGCATTAATATTATCCGCAATATGTAATATATGTTTTGTAGCCAGTGCAGCATTTGTAACCCCCGGACATGTAAGCTTTTTCGGGTTACCCTCGGCGACAGTTCTTTTGTGGATAATGGCATTTTTCTGGGGAGCAAACGGTTGGTTTCAATCTTGCGGATTCCCGCCTGTTGCAAAAAGCCTTTCTTATTGGTTTTCTAAATCAGAAAGAGGAACAAAATGGTCAATTTGGTCAACCTCACACCAAATCGGGGTTTTTGGCGCAGTTGCTTTGTCAGGATTAGTTATAGACAAATTCGGCTGGCAAGCAGCATTTTATGTTCCTGCAATTATCTGTGTTATAACAGGGCTTTGGTTATTTGACAGACTTCGAGATAAACCGCAGACAATGGGGTTACCTGATATTGAAAAATATAACAAAGAACCCGAAGTTGAAGAAGAACAAGATGAAAAAAGCAATGTTTCATACTTCCAAATACTTAAAGAAAATATCTTATGTAATCCGGTAATATGGATGCTTGCGATTTCATATATTTTTGTATACATAATCAGGTTTGGAACAGAAGATTGGCTTGTAAAATACCTTGTTGAAGTTAAGAATAATTCACTACCTATAGCAAGTGCAAAATTGAGCTCTCTTGCGCTTGTCGGTTCTGCCGGAGCAATTTTAGCCGGAGTAATATCCGATAAGTTGTGCAAAGGCAATAGAACTCCGGTTAATATTGCATTTTTATTATTGTTAATCTTGAGTTTGTACCTTTTTGCAACAAACCCGACAGGTAAACCCATCTATGAAGTATTGGAATATATTTATGCGGCAATGATAGGGATGTTCACCGCAGGGCCTCAAATGTTAATTGGCGGGCTTTGCGCTGTTGAATCAAGTTCAAAGAAAGTTGCATCCGCCACTATCGGATTTACGGGAATCTTCGGATACATCGGAGCCGCATTATCAGCAGGCGGAACCGGTGTTGTTGTTGATAAATTCGGCTGGAACGGTGCAATTTCTTTCTGGATGATTTCAACAGCTATTTGTGTTGTTATCTGCTTTGTATTATTATTCTACGAAAAATTCCGCAGAGGTAAAATAAAAGCGTAATGAAAACCGCAAAAGTTGAAAATAATTCTATCGTGATAAAAGAACACAAAAATGAAACTCTTGACGGACGCAAGGGTGCAATTATAAACGTTCTGGGCTGCGGACTTTGCGGTTCTGATATTGTCAAATTAAAACATAATTTGGTAAAAAATGGTGCTGTTTTGGGTCACGAAATCGTTGGAAAAATTGTTGACATTGATTCTGAAACAGAATTCAAAAAAGGCGACATTATTATAACATCGCATCACATCCCTTGCGGAAAATGTGAATATTGCAAAAACGGAAATGTTTCAATGTGCCGCCATTTTAAACAAACTAATATAATCCCCGGCGGATTTAGCGAATTGGTTTTTGTATCCGAAGAACATCTGAAAAACGTTGCTCATCTAAAACCTGAAAATCTTTCAAACATTGAGGCCTCATTCTATGAACCATTAGGATGCTGTGTTCGCGCAATAAAACGGGCATATTTGAATAAGAATTCAACCGCACTTGTTGTAGGACTGGGTTCCATCGGAATAATTATGGCACAAGCTTTGAAAGCTTTTGGAATGAATGTTGTCGGATGTGATTTAATATCTTCTCGTGTTAATTTGCTCAAAAATCTCGGTATAGAAGCTTTTGGGGTAAATGAATTGTGCGAAAGCATAAAAGTAGATTGTGTTTTTATGACATCAGGTTCGGATAAGGCGATTGATACCGCATTAAAATATGTTCGTGATGGGGGAAAAATTCTTGTATTTTCAAGCACACCAAATAATTTCGGATACGCAAATAATGAGATTTATTACAGAGAATTAACGGTGTTAGGAAGCTACTCTCCATCTCCTGCTGATTTAAAAGACTCACTTGAATTATTAAAAAACAAAGAAGTAAAAGTTGATAATCTGTCAACGATTTACCCCCTTGAAAAGGTTCAAAAAGCGATCAATGACACATTGGAAAACAAAATAAT
>CAMOQI010000232.1 GCA_946622835.1 uncultured Candidatus Melainabacteria bacterium | reverse complement strand
CTATTTAAGAATTTTATTCAGACAGGTCATGAACTCTCCCATACAACAAATATTTAATGAATAATAAACATTCAAACCATCTTTACGGTCTTTGATTAATCCAACCGATTTAAGTTTTGCAAGACTTTTTGATATATGCGGTTGTTCATATTTTTTTAGTGCTTGCTGAATTTCGCAAACACATTTTTCACCGTCAAGTAATAAGTCTATAACATCTAACCTTACAGGATTTGATAATGCCTTAAATATTTCTGCTTTTTTGTCGTTCAAACTTTTGTCCATAACACCTCTTGACAATATGCCAAATATGGAATATTATATAAGTAGTATATGTCTATTATGGCATATAGTAGTGTTTAAGTCAATGGATTACTTAAAAAATGAAAATATTATCAATACTTGGTACAGGTTGCCCAAAATGTAAAAAATTATATCAAAATGTTGAAATAGCTATTTCTAATCTTGAAAATAAGAAAAATTATAAAATAGAAAAAATTACAGATATTATGAAAATAATAAAATTTAATGTTGTTATTACCCCTGCTCTTGCCATAGACGGAAATGTTATTTCTTCTGGAAAAGTATTGTCAGTTGAAGAAATTAAGGAAATATTAAAATGAAAAAATTATTTCTTACATTTTGTATTCTATTTAGTTTTACGAATTCGGTTTTTGCCATTGATATAAATGTATATTATTATTGGCGAAATCCAAGATGCGCAACTTGTAAAAAAATGGAAAACTATACTTTATCTACAGTTCAAAACTTAAAGGATAAAACCATTCATTTTTATTCTCTTGATATGTCAAAACCTGAAAATAAAAAAGCTGTAAAGAAATATGGTTTATATACAAAAACTGTTATTATTTCAAAAACGCAAAACGGAAAAGAAAATTGGAAGAATTTAACAAAAATTTGGGATAAAGTCAGAAATGAAGAAGATTTCAAAAATTATATAAGAAGCGAAATTAAACAGTTCGAGGAGGGTGATTAAATGCTTATTGCTATTATTTCAAGCCTTTGGTTAGGCATTGTAACTTCAATCAGTCCATGTCCTTTAGCAACAAATATTGTTGCGACTTCTTTTATTTCAAAAAATATTAAAAACCCACAAAAAGCAATCTTGTCAGGTTTCTTGTATACTCTTGGGCGGGTAATAACCTATATGTTTTTAGGTTCAATACTTATTTCGGGAATACTTGCAATACCTTCTGTTGCAAACTTTTTGCAAGGATATATCAATAAGCTAATTGCCCCAATTTTAATTTTTACAGGTTTATTGCTCTTAGATGTTATCAAATTAAATTTTTCGTTCGGAATATGCAAAAATAGTGTTTATGAGAAATTTAAAAATTCTACTACATTGGGAGCGTTTATACTTGGAATAATCTTTGCACTATCATTTTGCCCTGTTAGTGCTGCATTATTCTTTGGGAACTTAACTACACTTGCCATTGAACACCATTCAAGATTTTTGTTGCCACTTGTTTATGGCATAGGTACAGGTATACCTGTAATGTTTTTTGCAATAATTATTGCTTTTGCTGTCCATAAAGTTGGCGAAGTATATAATTTAATTACAAGAATTGAATCTTGGTTTAGAAAAATTACAGGAATGATTTTTATTTTTGCAGGAATTTCCTTTTTAATAAGACATTACATAATCTGAGGTAGTTATGAAAGAAACATTAACAGATAAATTAAGTTTTTTAGACAGATTTTTAACATTGTGGATATTTTTAGCAATGTTCATTGGTGTTGGTGTTGGATTTTTTATTCCAAGTATAAAAAATTTTATTAACCAATTTCAAACAGGCACAACCTCTATTCCTATCGCTATCGGTTTAATTTTGATGATGTACCCGCCTCTTGCAAGAGTTAAGTATGAAAAATTAAAAGAGGTTTTTGCGGATAAAAAAATTTTATCTCTTTCTCTGATTTTAAATTGGATTATTGGTCCTATTTTAATGTTTATTCTTGCAGTTTTATTTTTACATGAATTACCTCACTATATGATTGGACTTATTATGATAGGGCTTGCAAGATGTATTGCAATGGTTTTGGTTTGGAACAGACTTGCAGGGGGAAGTTCTGAATACGGAGCAGGATTAGTTGCATTTAACAGTATTTTTCAAGTTTTGTTTTTTAGTGCTTATGCGTGGTTTTTTATAACAATTCTTCCGCCATTTTTCGGCTTACAGGGTGCTATTGTTGATATCTCAATGAAAGCCATAGCACAAAGTGTCTTTTTATATCTTGGAATCCCATTTTTAGCAGGGTTTATTTCTCAAAAAGTCTTAATAAGATTAAAAGGATATGATTGGTTTCATAATATTTTTGTATCTAAAATTAGTCCAATAACCCTTATTGCCTTATTATTCACAATAGTTGTAATGTTTAGTTTAAAAGGTGATTTAATATTAACAATTCCTATGGATGTTATTAAAATAGCAATTCCTTTGGTTTTGTATTTTGCAGTTATGTTTTTGCTTTCATTCTTTTTGAGTAAAAAATTAGGTGCGAATTATGAAAAATCAGCAACGTTATCATTCACTGCCGCAGGGAATAATTTTGAACTTGCGATTGCAGTAGCAATAGCGGTATTCGGATTAAATTCGCCTGAAGCATTTGCTTGTGTTATAGGACCCTTAATTGAAGTTCCGGCATTGATTTCACTTGTAAATTTGTCATATTGGTTTAGGGAAAAATTATATAAAGGAAAAAAATAATTTTTTTAAAATTTGCAGATTGGTTTGTTTATGGAATTATAGGCATGTCGGCTGAAACAAGTTTTGGCGAAGCCTTGCACTTTTTTGTGTATGATGTTT
>CAMOQI010000231.1 GCA_946622835.1 uncultured Candidatus Melainabacteria bacterium | reverse complement strand
GATACATAGGAGATTTATCAAGGTTTGAGCGAATAATTTCATGTGTTTGCTCCGTTGTCCTCGTTAAATAACAAGGGTATGTCGGCCTTATCGGACGATTAGGCTTAAATGAGAAAAAGCTCAACTCGTCATCCCCAGGCTGAATCTCCATCTTTGAATAATCAATAGTTCTTTTATCAATACGGGCAGGAGTCCCCGTTTTTAACTTTTTTGTAACAATACCAAGCTTATTCAAAGAATCCGACAACCCGATTGCTGCTTTTTCACCAAGCCTTCCTGCACTATATGAACGCAACCCTATAAAAATTTTACCCTCTAACGAAGTCCCCGTTGTCAGAACCACTGCACGCGCACGATATTCAAGCCCAAACTCGTCAAGTGCTCCGACAATTTGCTCATTTTCCGTCAAAAGTTCTGTTATACAACATTGCTTAAGATATATATTATCGTTACTTTCAATTAAATTTCGCATATATCGCGAATACTCAGCCTTATCCGATTGAGCCCTCAAAGCCCTGACAGCAGGACCCTTTGAAGAATTTAAAACCTTCAATTGAAGATATGTTGCATCAGCAACCTCGCCCATAACTCCGCCCAACGCATCAATTTCGCGAACCAATGTAGATTTTGCAGGCCCTCCAATCGCCGGATTACAAGGCTGAAGTGCAATATTATCAACATTTAAAGTGCAGAGCAATACCTTTAACCCTAATTTCGCACACGCTAAAGCCGCTTCGCAACCGGCATGACCGGCCCCAACTACAATTACATCAAACTCGTTTTTCAAGTAATTCATAGCCTCATTATATGGCAAACATGAATATATAAACACCAAAAAACGACCCTTAATCCATTAAGCGTCACATTCACACTAAAAACAATTCAAACTACACCACTTGTCAAAAACGATAATTTTAATTTCTCTCTTGGACTATTCTGCAGTCAGCTCTTCCCAAATACTCGGGACAACTATTAAAGCCGTGTAGACAATAAATCCAAATAAAATTAAATTAATTGCCATGATAACCTCCTTGGGCTACATGTATATTAATCCCATTTTTTGGGGTAAAATAACAATAATTTAACAAAAAAAACTAAAACTTTACAAAACTTAACATTATTATGGAAAATTTTTCAAACAAATACATAAAGACACTATTTAGCAATCTATGTTGTTCGAAATGTAAAAACGATTTCACAAAAGATTCTTTAGAAATAATCGAGCAAGACGGCGATATTATAGTCTGCAATTTGACTTGCGAAAGATGCGGCAAAGACTTTGGACAGATAATTTTCAATTTCAACAAAAAAATCAACCAACACACCCCCTTAGAAATCATTGAGGGCCCTGAACCTATCAGCTATGACGATGTTATAGACGCACATGAGTTTTTAAAAAAACTATAGTCATAATTAAACCATTTTTAATGATTATCATTACTGTTAAAGAAAATGTCTTTATGCTATACTCATTTAAGTAGCAGCCGAAGAAGGGATTATAAAATGCTGAGAACAGGAATAGTAGGGCTTCCAAATGTTGGAAAATCAACTTTATTTAATGCATTAACAAATGCAAGAAATGCACAAAGCGCAAATTACCCGTTTTGTACAATTGAACCCAATATCGGAGTAGTGGATGTACCGGATGAAAGACTTCCGATCTTGGCAAAATTATGCAAAACAGATGTTATAATTCCAACTGCAATAGAGTTCGTTGATATTGCAGGACTTGTAAAAGGCGCAAGTAAAGGGGAAGGCTTAGGCAACCAATTTTTACAAAATATCAGAGAGGTTGACGCCATAATTCAAGTTGTAAGATGCTTTGATGATGAAAACACAATTCACGTTGAAGGCAAGGTTGACCCGATATCAGATATAGAAACTATAAACACGGAACTTGCACTTGCTGATATGGCATCTGTTGAGCGCCGTCAGGCAAGGATTGCCAAAACAGTTAAGGGTGGGGATAAAGCTGCCATCCTGGAAGATAAGGTGCTTAAAAAATTAACAGAACTATTATCCGATTGTACGTTTATTGACATAAATAAACATTTTGAAGGAGATGAAATCCCTGTTGTAAAACAGCTCAATCTTTTATCCACAAAACCGGTAATATACTGTGCTAACGTTTCTGAATTTGATCTGAAAAACGGAAACAATTACACAAAAAAAGTAGAAGAATACGCAAAATCCCACGATGCCGAAATGGTTATAATAACCGCCAAAATTGAAGAAGAACTTGCGGATTTAGGAAAAGAAGAGGCACAAGAATACTTGAATGAACTGGGTATAGAAGACAGCGGAATCAACAGAATGATTAAATCTGTGTATAATCTTTTAAAATTAAGAACATTTATAACCGCAGGAGAAAAAGAAGTTCGAGCATGGACAATTACGGCAGGAACAAAAGCTCCTCAAGCTGCAGGTGTTATCCACACGGATTTTGAAAAAGGTTTTATCAGGGCAGAAATCACCCCATACAAAGACTTTGTAGAGCTCGGTTCATATAATGCCTGCAAAGAAAAAGGGGTAACTCGCCTTGAAGGAAAAGAATATGAAGTTCAAGACGGAGATTTAGTTCACTTTAGATTCGCCGTATAACTTATTTGACCAACGATAATTGCTTGCCAAAATTTTCATTCTTTTTGGTATAAACATTTGCAATAAAATCGGCTTTTGGCTTATGCACGATATTTCCTGTAAATGTAAGTGCAGGATTTTTCTCCGGCACATGATATAAGATCAAAGTTGTATCATGCAACGGAGTCGGAACATCTTTTCCGTCAACATGTCTTGTTAAATAATATCGGCCATTTTCAACTCGGGTATAATAAACATCTTTTGCATT
>CAMOQI010000230.1 GCA_946622835.1 uncultured Candidatus Melainabacteria bacterium | reverse complement strand
GTGGTGTTGTTTCATAAAAATAACCTGTTTTACCCAAAGATCCATAAACTTCATCTGTCGAAACCTGCAAGAACCTCTCAACCCCTTTTTCTTTTGCCGCTTGCAGTAAATTCAATGTTCCTTGAACATTTGTTTCGACAAATATTTCAGGACGTTTTATCGAATTATCCACGTGAGATTCCGCCGCAAAATTCACCACACAATCAGATTCCGCAATCAATTCCCTGACAAGATTTTTGTCACAAATATTGCCATGGACAAATTTATAATTAGGATTAGATTCTACATCCTTCAAATTTTCAATATTTCCGCAATAAGTTAACGCATCAAGATTGATGATTTTGTAATCACGATGCTTATTTAACATATGCCTTACAAAACAACTTCCGATAAATCCGGCACCGCCTGTAACTAATATTGTTGTCATTATAGTAATTCCTCTCTATTAATTTCAGTAAAACGTTTTTGATTCTTGTCTTTTTCCGATAAAATCGGCTCAAAATCTATACCCCAGTCAATTCCGATATCAGGGTCATTCCACAAAATACCTCTATCGGCTTGGGGAACATACTCACCGCTTGTTTTATACATGATTTCAACTTCGTCTGACAAAGCAACAAACCCATGTGCAAACCCTTTTGGAATATACAAAATATTTTTATTATCCTCAGATAATTCAACCCTGACATATTTACCAAATGTTTTTGATTCGGGTCTTATGTCAAGTGCAACATCGTAAATTCTGCCTTTTATACATCTGACAATTTTTGCCTGCTCGTATGGAAATTGTTGATAATGAAGCCCGCGCAACACACCTTTTGATGATTTAGAATGATTATCCTGACTAAATTCAATGTCAATGCCATTTCTCACAAAATCTGATTTTTTATATGTTTCCATAAAAAATCCGCGATTGTCTCCAAAAATCCTCGGTTTAATAAGAATGATATCCTCAATTTCTTGTTTTTCAAACTCAAATGGCATAAACTACTCCTATCTCCATAATTATATCACAAAAATTTTATCTTACAGTCATTAAAAAAAATACTATCCGTTAGGATAATATTGCAGCCGATACGTAACAAAATATTTACCCCATGTAAAGAAATTAGGTATATACAATGTTTTTGTGATATACTCTTAGTACAGATTAGTGGATTGGAGGTAGAGTTTTGACTCAACAGCAAAATATATTTGACCACGGAAAAATCGTTCCGGTTAACATAAGAGAAGAGATGAAACGCTCATATATAGACTATGCAATGAGCGTAATTGTAGGACGCGCATTACCTGATGTAAGAGACGGGCTAAAACCTGTTCACAGAAGAATTTTGTATGCTATGAACGAACTTGGCATGACCCCTGATAAGCCGTTTAGAAAATGCGCCAGAATTGTCGGGGAAGTTTTGGGTAAATATCACCCGCACGGTGACAGTTCGGTTTATGAAGCTTTGGTGCGTATGGCTCAAGATTTTTCAACCCGATACTTGATGGTTGACGGGCATGGAAACTTTGGTTCCGTTGACGGTGACGGAGCTGCAGCAATGCGTTATACGGAAGCGCGAATGCATAAAATTACTCAATCCATGCTTGCAGACATTGATTGCGAAACCGTTGAATTTGAACCAAACTTCGATGGTTCTCTCCAAGAACCTGCAGTTCTTCCTGTAAGACTTCCAATGCTTTTATTAAACGGTGTTTCCGGCATTGCGGTTGGTATGGCAACAAATATTCCTCCGCATAATGTCTGTGAGATCGTTGACGGAACAATTGCATTGATTGACAATCCGAAAATCACCATTCCTGAGCTTATGGAATATATCAAAGGTCCTGATTTTCCGACAGCTGCAACCATTATCGGTCTAAACGATATTAAACAAGCATATGAAACAGGAAGAGGTTCTATTAAAATGTCCGCGGTTTCAGGGTTTGAAGAAATCGCAGGCGGCGCAGGACGCCAAGCAAGAACAGCCATCGTCGTTACCGAAATTCCTTATCAGGTAAATAAGGCTCAATTAATTGAAAAAATTGCAGACTTGGTAAAAGAAGAAAGAATTAAAGGAATTTCAGACATTCGCGATGAATCCGACCGCGAAGGTATGAGAATTGTAATTGAACTAAAACGAGATGCAAAACCTGAAGTTGTTAAAAACAATTTGTATAAATATACACAATTAGCAACAACATTCGGAGTAAATATGGTTGCTTTGTGCGGCAAACAACCAAGACTTCTTAATCTTTACGAAGTTCTGAATGAATTTGTTGAACACAGAATAGAAATTGTAACCAGAAGAACTATTTTCTTCCTGAAAAAAGCAAAAGTCAGAGCTCATATTTTGGCAGGTTTGATTATTGCCCTGGGTTCAATTGATGAAGTTATTGAACTTATCAAAAAGTCTAAAGCTGCAGATGATGCAAGAGAAGGCTTGATGAGCAGGTTCGGACTTGACGTTGATCAGGCAAATGCAATTCTTGAAATGCAATTGAGACGTTTGACAGGCTTAGAACAAGATAAAGTTAAAGCCGAATATGATGAACTTCTTAAAAAGATTGAAGAATACGAATCAATTCTTGCAAGTCGTCAAAAAATTCTTGACATTATTAAAAAAGAACTTCTTGAAGATAAAGAAAAATATGGTGATGAAAGAAAAACTCAAATTCTGCCGGAACAAGGCGAAGTTACAATTGAAGATTTGACACCCAACACTCCGATGGCAGTATTTATAACGCACCAAGGATATTTAAAACGTATTTCGTTAGATACTTTTGAACGTCAAAACCGTGCAACAAGAGGAAAATCAGGTATCAAAACAAAAGAAGATGATGATATTCAACACTTCTTTACTGCAATGATGCACGATAAAGT
>CAMOQI010000229.1 GCA_946622835.1 uncultured Candidatus Melainabacteria bacterium | reverse complement strand
CGATATTATTTTCTTCGTTGCAGATAAGCCAAAACTTGTTTATGACATTATGGGAAGATTAAGACTTCACTTTGGTAAATCTCTGAATTTGATTGATGAATCAAAACATGCGCTGCTTTGGATTGTTGATTTTCCAATGTTTGAATACAGCGAAGAAGAAGGCAGATTTATGGCAATGCACCATCCGTTTACATCGCCAAACCTTGAAGATATTGAAAAATTAGACAGCGGAGATTTAGGAAATGTTAAATCAATCGCTTATGATATTGTTTATAATGGAACAGAATTGGGCGGCGGATCTGTCAGAATCCACTCGTCTGAAGTTCAAAAGAAAATATTTAAAGCCTTAGGGTTAACGGAAGAAGAAGCAACAGAAAAATTCGGATTTATGGTGAACGCACTGCAATATGGTACCCCTCCGCATGCGGGATTGGCTATCGGTTTAGATAGATTAGTTGCACTTTTAGCAAGAACAGATTCAATTCGTGATGTTATAGCATTCCCGAAAAACGCGGCAGCAAAAGACTTGATGTCTGATGCTCCCGGGGTTGCTTCAATCAAACAATTGAGAGAACTGCATATCAAAAGTACGGTAAATCAATAGAAAAAAGGACTACCTGAACTGAAGTTTGGTAGTCCTTTTTTTTATTTATTCTGAACCCGACGCTGCAAGTCGCTTCGACGTTGCCGATTTTCTTCTAATCTATTGACATTAAAGATTGGCGTTTTTGTTCTTTGATGCACTCTTGTTGCTGTTACTCTTTCTTCGTTTGTTCTCAAGGTCTTTTTGCCAAACTCAATCCTCATCTTTGTTTGTTTACGTACCTCTTGTAAAGAATCTAGCTTTTCTTTACGCCGAGCACTTTGTATCGAATCATTACCTGCTGAATTGCATGAATTAATTTTTAATCCGCTCATAATCAATACCCTTTCTTTATATCATAAGTATATCCTATATATATAAAGAAAATTTAAATTAAAAAATTGCCTAAATATTAAGAAATATTAAACGCGTGAAAACACTTCCACATCAATATCATCAAAGGTATTTGTATTGAAATACGCGCACGATGCAACCATTGACGCATTATCCGTACAGTATTTCATAGGAGGAGCAAAAACTTTATACCCCTCATTTTCTAACGCAAAGACCTTTTTCCTGATTTCTGAATTTGCAGCGACACCGCCTGCTATAACAACCTGTTTATAACCTTTTTCTTCTACTGCCTTTTTTAATTTTTTAACAAGAGTTTTTGAAACACATTCTTGAAAACTTGCACAAATATCGCTCACCGGCAATTCTCTCCCGTCAAAAGATTTAACCAAACGTAAAACCGCAGTTTTCAAACCGCTAAAACTAAAATCATACCCGCCGACTTTAGATATTGGTAATTCAAAAGCAATCGGATTACCTTCCTGTGCTAATTTATCAAGTCTTGGACCCCCCGGATAAGGAAGTCCGATTAATCTTGCAACTTTATCATAGGCTTCACCCACAGCATCGTCGATGGTTTCACCTAATATTGTTTGTTTTGAATACGATTCAACATCAATAATTTGAGTGTGTCCGCCGCTTACCAAAAGTGCCATAAAAGGCGGTTTTAAATCAGTATCAATATAATTTGCACACAAATGCGCATTCAAATGATTTACCCCGATAAACGGCTTATCATAAACAAGAGCCAAAGTCTTTGCAGCATTCAGCCCGACAAGCAAACACCCCACAAGCCCCGGACCAACAGTCGCTGCAAATGCCGAAATATCCTCCGGATTTATTCCTGATTGTTCAAATGCCTCTTGCACAACAATATTGATAGAATCTAAGTGTTCTCGAGCAGCAATTTCAGGAATAACGCCCCCGAATTTTTCGTGGGTTTTTATTTGAGATGCCACAACATTTGCAACAACATCACGCCCGTTTTTAACAATAGCACAAGCTGTTTCATCACAACTTGATTCAATAGCCATTATATAATTATCGTCTGTGCTATCAACACCGATTTGTACTTTTTTACCACTAAACAAACATTCTTTTTCCATAAGAATATCTTACTATAAAAATATTTACTCACAAAAAGAAAAACCCCTCAATCATTGTTGAAAGGGTTTGGAATCTTTTTCAATTCCTCGTGTGTAGAAGGTTAGTGTGTAGTAGGTAGTATAATTATGTCTCGTGTTTATTTAATCAAAATATAATTTGCTTATCGCTTACATATTAATAAAGTATTTTTGAAGTATATAATTGCTATATATATTTTATTCTGTTACAAATCTTAACAAAGATTATAAATGTATATATTTACACCTTCGCACTTGATTAGGATTTTTGTTTATACTACTATCAACATGTTATAGTAGTTACACATAAGAAGGAGTAAAAAATTATGGTAAACGTAGCAATTAACGGATTCGGCAGAATCGGTAGAAATACATTGAGAGCCGCAATCAAAGAAGGTATTTTTGACAAAATTAATTATGTAGCAATCAACGACCCCGGACTTAAACCGGAAGATGCAGCAAGATTATTCAAATATGACTCTGTAATGGGTAAATTTGACGGCAGTGTTGAAGCATACGAAGAAGGTATTATCGTTAACGGTAAAAAAATCAAATTCTTCGCAGAAAAAGACCCTGCAGCTCTTCCTTGGAAAGATTTGGGCGTAGAAGTTGTAGTTGAATCAACAGGTTTCTTCACTGACGGAGAAAAAGCAAAAGCTCACATTAGCGCAGGTGCAAAAAAAGTTATTATCTCTGCTCCGGCAACAAATGAAGATATTACAATTGTATTGGGCGTTAACGAAAATATGTATGACCCTGCACAACACAATGTAATTTCAATGGCTTCTTGTACAACAAACTGCTTAGCTCCTGTTGCTAAAGTTA
>CAMOQI010000228.1 GCA_946622835.1 uncultured Candidatus Melainabacteria bacterium | reverse complement strand
CAACGACTTATTGTATTTAATTGAAGTTCTTCCACAATTTAAAAAATTTAAAGAAGATATGTTTAGAAAAACATTTGAATATCAAAACAAATATGGGTTTCATATTGGTTCAGGTGAGCATTCAACTTGGAATAACGAAGCAGATGCATTTAAACATACATTTATGCAGGCTCGTACCACAGTAATTTATGGTGCAAGTATAAGTAAAATATTTGCTGATTTGCATGAACGAAATGGAAACAAATATTATTCTCAAAGTAAAGGTGAAGAAAATATGGATAAATGGAACAACGCAATTGGTAGAGAAATTGGTGAAGAAATAAAAAAAGAAATAAAAAATAAAAATTACAATGATGAACAAATTGACGAGCTTATCGCAAAAAAGGTTATGGAGAGAATGAGGGTAGGTAAACTTATAACTCATCCTTCAGACAAAAGAAAATATACAGGATTTACTGTAAACATAGTTGGAGCAGATATTCCTGACGGGAAAATCTTTACAGCCGAAGAAATCGGAAAATTATCCACAGAAGATTTTGAAAAGTTTGAAAAATATATAGATAATCAATTAAAAGAATTTGGAGTTCCCCGCGAGAACCAGGCTCAAAATATGTTATCAACCGGAGAATTAATATGGGTTAATGACTACACGCGTGATGACGGCACGCCTGTCAAAGGTTATTACAGAAGAAAATAAAGAAAGGCAAAAAATGAAAACAATTGACAAAAAAAACAAAGAAGACAAATTACAGAATTTAACAACTCTAATTACACAAAAATATGATGATATGGAAGATTCAAGACGTGGTCAACTGAGTGATATTCGCCTTGTTAAAAATGCAATTTATTCTAACAATATTCCATCCGTAAATGAATGGCATACTAAAATTCAATTACCTGATATTTACGAATTGGCACAAACGTTGAAAGCTCATTTGAGTGAAAATCTTTATTCACATCCTGATTCAATGTTTGATGTATCAGGAAATACCCCGCAAACACAAATGCTTGCGAATCGTCAAAAAGCAATGCTTGTAAACACATTTGAACAAATGAAGCTTGAAGAAGAAATGGAAAAAATGGTTGATAGCGTTGTTGAAACAGGAGAAGCAACGCTTTTTGTCGGCTGGCAAACTAAAACTAAAACAGTAAGACGTCCGCAGACAATCGAAGAACAACTTGTTAATCCTACAGAAACAGGTTTTGTAGTTGAAGAAAAAGTTGTTTATGACAATGCAAAAGTTAAATTTATTAAGCCTGAAGATTTTGTTTTTGACAAAAACGGTCTTGATAATTGGGATTCTTGTGCAAAAGTCTACAGAACCTATTCTTCAATTCACGACATTATTGCAGACAGAGCAAATAATTTATTGACAGATGAAAAAATTGAAAATTTAAAATCAATAATTTCAAATAAAAAGAATAAAAACTCAGATGCTGATAAAGCCGTTGATGGTAATAAAGTCGAAATTCTTGAATTTTGGGGTGATATAGAAACTATTGACGGCGAGATTTTAAAAAATCAATTAATTGTTGTTGCAGGAAGATGCGAAATTATCAGAATGGAAGATAATCCGTTTGTGATTAATCCTTTTATTTACGCTAATATAATCAAAAATCCTGACACACAAAGAGGAATTTCGCCATTAAAAGTCGCATTGATATTGAATAATATTTCATCAACTATTTTGAATAAACAATTAGATGCACTTTCATTAATGATGAATCCGCCATATTTGGCACCAAAAGGTTGTTTTAAGGGTGAACAAATCGTAAAACCCGGGAAAATAATCGAATACGATTCTGCTCTAATGCCTCAGGCTCCTGTACCGTTGAATTTTGACAATGCCTTACACGGATGGGATTTCTTGAATTATTTTAAAACGACAACCGAAAGCGCAACAGGTATATTTAAAAATATGGCAGGTAATTTACAAAGTGAAGCAAGAACTGCAACCGAGTTAACCTATTCTGTTTCAGGTCAGACCGCAAGATTAAATATGATGCTGGATTCTATCAATCGTAAATTAATTATTCCGATGGTTGAAAAAACCGCAGAAATTATTGCAAATTTCAAACTCGGCAGAGAATTAATTTGTATAAATGAACACGGTAAGCCAATGTTTTTGGAAGTGGATGATAATGTCAGAAACGCAAATTATATTTATCGTTATGGTGACAGAAAAGCAACTTTAGAGCGAAAAACTCGTTCAAAAGAGTTGTTTGATGTTGTTAAATCTTTTGCGGAAGTTCCTGCGGTAAATGAGCAAATCAATTGGATAGAGTGTTTTAAGTTTGCGCTTGAACAGTATGGAATAGAAAACGCAAATAATTTTTTAATTCAAAATGATTTGCAAACACAGATGTCATAACTCCTTTTTTTGTAGTATATACGCAGCGGTCGGATTGGGATTTGCCGGCCGCCTTTTTTTAACATTACAATTTGAAATTTAGAAAGGAAAAACTATGCCAAAATTTAAGAATTATTATAATGCAATATCAGGTGATGAAAGGATTTTTACAAGATAAGATATTGCAAATATGACAAATGCATAATATAAAGCTATTACCCCATTTCTTTGACCGCAAAGAAACGGGGTGCAAAGAAACTCCTGCCCTATGTTCCACTCGCTCATAATCTGTAAATGTTCTGTAAAGCGTCCACAAACTCACATAAATTCGTAATTGTTCGGACAATGTGGACAAATCGTTACAGAACATAACAATTATGGCTCTTTCCACAAAGGGCGATTTTTATAATCACAAATTTCCTATGTTCGAACAAGACATTAATTTTAAAATTATATAATAATATGAATGCAAAGGAATCGAATTGACAGAAGATAAAAATTTGCATTGGTCAATCGGTCACGGAACTATACTC
>CAMOQI010000227.1 GCA_946622835.1 uncultured Candidatus Melainabacteria bacterium | reverse complement strand
TTGCCAACGCAGATACCGCAGAAACCATCTGCATTATAGAAACAGATGTACCATATCCGTATGACATAGTCATATGAAGACCTCTATCCCAATATTTTGGAGACGCCAAAAGACCTGAAGATTCACCCGGCAAATCAATACCCGAACGTTCCCCAAAACCGAATTTCCTGAGCATTTGATAAAATTCTTTATGAGTCATTAAAAACCCAACATTCACAGAACCAATATTACTTGAGTGTTCAAACAAATACACCAAATCAATAGTCCCCGGAGCTCCAACCTGCTTATAATCATAATTTTCAATAGTATACTCACCAAACTTCATCCGGCCCGAATCTTGAATAGTCGAATTTTCATTTATTTTACCTAACTCCATAGCACTTGTCACCGTGACTATTTTAAAAGTTGAGCCGGGGGGGTACACATCGGTTAAAGTCCAATTCTTTATTTGGGTATTTGAGGCCTGTCTAAACTTATTCGGGTCATATGTCGGATAAACTGCATATGCCAAAATCTCACCATTCTTTGGATTCATAACAATAACTGCACCACGCAAAGCATCCTTTTCTGCAATAATCTTTTGGAGTTCTCTTTCGCAAACATGCTGTATTGCTGCATCAATCGTCAAAGTTATATCTAACCCTTTTGGATTTCTTGTCGGAATTACCGGATCAGTTGATGTTTTATATATTATTTTGCCATCTCTTGTTTTTTCATAAGTAGCCCTAACAGCATGCTCTAATTTATCTTTAGCTGTCAATTCCACCCCATTTGAAACACCTGCATCAAAATTATAAAAACCCAAAACATGAGAAGCAAATACACCTTGAGGATATTCCCTTGTATTTTTTTTATCCAAACTTATTGAACGAAAATTATTGTCCGAAATAATTTTAAGAAGTTTCTTGGCAGTATCCTTATCAACATCTTTTTTAACAGAAATTACCGGAACTTTTGAGGATAATCGATCAATTAATTGTTTTTCCGCAATACCTAAGATAGGAGAAAAAAGTTTTGCAATTTTTTCAGGGGTTTCGTTTTTCGAATTATAATCGACAGGACGTGCGTATATATTATAATAAATTCTATCAGTTGCCAATTTTATACCATGTCTGTCATAAATATCACCCCTCACAGCAAAATCATGACTTGAACGCTGCATTTTTCCGCGTTCACGATAATTTTTGACATCAAATATTTGCAACACGAAAAGATGCACCAATAATAACCCCAAAAGGATACAATATAAAATATCCAGCCAATTTGCAACCTTATTACAATGTTTGGCGGGTAAAGGTTTATTCTTAGGTTCTGTTGAAACCTTCTTTTTTCGCATATACTATCCCTTTTCCATAATATTAGCACAACGGGGGTTAAATATCACAATTATTAAATAATTTTACGAAAATATAATTTTTATTAATGTGTAGTATCATAAAATTATGAATACAATAAAAATATTACTCATAATAATTGCTGTTTATCTGTCTTTTTCTTGCGCAAAAGCAGCACAGATAGTATATCCAAAGACAAATAACGTAACCATAAATTCAGATGTAACTTTTTTTATAGGCAACGAAAATCCGGATAATGAGCTGTATATTAATGATGAAAAAGTTGAACTACACAAATCCGGAGGATTTTACCACGTTGTTAATCTAAAACAAGGAATAAATACATTTATCATAAAAAACGGGAAAGAAGAACCTTTAAAATACACTATTACACGTGCGGCACAAACTCCTGCAAAGTACTCAGAACAAAAGTATAAGGCCTTCTCATCACCAATATTGTATATAACAAAAAAAGATAACGCACCTTTGCGCAACGCCCCAAATGACAGCGGAACAAGCAGGCTTCAAAATTTTTCTTCTGGTATCCCGCTTGAAGCAATAGGGGAAAGCGGAAAATTTTATAAAATTCAATTAGCACAAGATGACTACGCTTGGATTGATAAAAATTATCTTACCCCCGCAAAAGATAATGACAATAACCCTGCAAGAATTCTGTCATACGATTTTGAAGAGAGTGAAACCTGCATAAAACATAATATAAAATTAAACAAAAAGGTACCATACGTAATAAGCGAAAAAAGAACATTTGATTTAATTAATTCCAAATATGAGCCAAATGCACAAGGACTTGATGTAACTTTATACAATGTAGAAAATTACGCAGAAAATAAATTTGACATTCAAATGAATACAACCCAAAATTTATTCGGATACAAAACATATTTTGATAATGATACAACCTTCAGAGTTGAAGTAAATAAAATCCCAAAAACACAACAACATTCTCTTAAGGGGATAAAAATAACTCTGGATCCCGGGCACGGAGGAGATGAGTACGGAGCAATCGGATGCTTAGGGGATAAAGAAAAGGATATAAACCTTGCAATAGCGCTAAAAGCAAAAAATATATTGGAGAAATCCGGAGCAACAGTTTATATAACAAGATCTGATGATTCGTACGTAGATCTATATGACAGAGTGAAATTTTCACAAAATATGAATAGCGATATCTTCATAAGTATTCATGCCAATGCACTGCCTGATTCGCTTGCAAAAACCTATCGCAGCGGGACAAGCACATATTACTTTTGCCCGCAATCAGCTCAATTGGCGAGGATAATGCTTGAAACACTAACAAAAGAACTCGGGACCAAAAATGACAAGGTACACCAAGAAAGTTTTGCAGTAATAAGAAACCACGAATCAATAGCCGTTCTTCTGGAAATCGCCTACATGATAAACCCTGAAGACAGTGCAAATTTAAGAAATCCTGAATTCCAAAACAAAGCTGCCACCGCAATTTTACACGGGCTTGAAAGGTATATAAATGAACTTAATAAATAAAAACAATAAAAGAAAACTCGGAGCATTCATAGTAC
>CAMOQI010000226.1 GCA_946622835.1 uncultured Candidatus Melainabacteria bacterium | reverse complement strand
AAGCCATAAAAGTTTTTTATGATTCTCCCCAACAGGTTTATGATTCTGTTGCACCGGACATTCTTGAGATAAGTCTTGATATTGTTAAAAAAATTATTAAAAAAGAAGTGACGGAAAATACGGATATTATTTTAGAAAATATAAAAGATATCCTGAAAGGTTTATCCAAAGATGAGTCAAAAATTACATTGAGGGTGAATCCGTCACAGGCGCAAATGCTGAAACAGGAGGTGCCGGAAATTGCGGTTTCATTTGGATTAGAAGTAAAATTGTATGTGGTCTCAGATGAATCGATAATGCCCGGCGGATGTGTGTTAACAACGTCAAACGGGGTGATTGATGCTTCAATTGAATCTCAGTTGGCGATAATCAGTGAGGTAATGAAAGAAATTTAATGGCGGCACCGGAGGGAAATATAAATCCGTTAAGTGAAGTGTTAATGGCAGTCTTTGTACTGTTTCTTTTGGTTATCTTGCTTGTTGAGCTTCCGACGTGGGTAATCAACGTTTGTATTTGTTTGAATATTACTTTGGGCGTTGTACTTTTGATGTTTGCACTGTATGTTCAAAAGACTTTAGAATTGTCGTCATTTCCGTCAATTATTCTTGTGGGTACAATGTTTCGGCTGGTATTGTCCATTGCTTCAACTCGTCTTATTTTGGCGAAAGGGGAGGCGGGCGAAGTAATTCATGCATTCGGGACATTTGTCACGGGCGGTAATATGATTGTTGGGGGTGTAATCTTCTTGATTATTACCGTTGTACAATTTATGGTTATTACCAAGGGTGCCGAGCGTATTGCCGAGGTTTCCGCAAGGTTTGCATTGGACGCTATGCCGGGTAAACAGATGACAATTGATGCGGATTTTAATGCAGGTTTGATTTCCCCTGAAGAGGCAACAAAAAAACGTGAAGATTTGTCCAGAGAGTCTAATTTGATGGGTTCAATGGACGGTGCGATGAAATTTGTTAAAGGGGATACTATTGCGGGTATTATCATTGTACTTATCAATATTATCGGCGGATTGTGCGTGGGTTGTTTGATGAATCAAATGCAAATCTCAGATGCGGTTTCAAAATATACGGTGTTAACAATCGGTGACGGTTTGGCGTCGCAAGTTCCTTCATTGTTGATGTCGATTGCGGCAGGGATATTTATGACACGTGCATCTGCGGCAAGTCCTTCTTTGGGTGCTGATGTAACGGCGCAAATTACAAGTAAGCCATATGCTTTATTCTTTGCGGCAGCATTTTTATTCTTGCTTGGAATTACTGGCCATACTCCGTTTTGGGCCGGTACAGGTTTGCCGGCACTGCCGTTTTTTATATTTTCTATTGCGATATTCAGCGCACGATTTCAAGTTCTTATCAATGCAGATGTCCAATCTCAATTGGGTCAGTTGGAAAATGTTCGTCAGAATATGCAGGATCTTGTCAACCCCAACAGAATGTATGAAAGATTGGGTGTTGATATTTTAAGTCTGCAAGTCGGTTCGAATTTGCTTGTAATTGCCGATCCTGATCAAGAAGGTCAATTGCTTGCAAAAATTGCGGCTCTTCGTCAAAGAGTTACTGATGAATTAGGTTACATTTTGCCGAATATTCGTATTATGGATTCGTCAGCCTTGGATGCGAATGAGTATATGATATCAATTCGTGGTAATACTGTTGCTACCGGATATGTTTATCCGGGGAAATTTATGGTTATTGCCGATCAGTGGGATTCTATGAAAAAAGAGGTTCCTGAGGATGCAATTATAGGTATAGATCCGACTTATCAAACCCAAGCATACTGGATTTCGCAAGAAGACGCAAAGGCAGCAAGGCTTGTCACTGCTGTTGATGCAACCGATGTTATTGTCACGCACTTGCAAGAGTGTGTAAGGAAACACGTTGATGATGTTATGACTAAAACGGATGTTCTTAAACTTATGGAACTTGTGCGTTCTCAGGATCCGACACTTGTTAACGACCTTGTTCCGACTATTATTTCAACAAGTGATTTGCGCAAAATTTTTGTTAATTTGATTCGTGAAAAAGTTTCTATAAAAGACATTATATTTGTGTTTGAAAGGCTGTGTGACTATGCAAGATTTTCAAAAGAACCTGATATATTGTCAGAAAGATTAAGGGCTGCTTTGGGCCGTCAAATTTGTTTATCAAATGTTCAGGAAGATAGAGTTTTGTATGCATTAACACTTTCTCCGGAGTGGGAAAAAATACTGGATGACAGTTGTCAAAGAACGGAATTGGGAACTATGTTTTTGCTAAACCCTGTACAAGTTCAAGAACTTATTGAAACAACGGCAACAACATTGTTAAGAGCTCATCAAACTTGCGGCAGACAGCCTGTTGTATTGTGTTCTCCAAGGATACGTCTTCCTTTGTATCAGCTTTTGGAACGTCATATTCCGACTATTGTTGTTATTTCATATTCAGAACTTATAACCGATATAAAAGTTGAAGCGATAGATACTATCGGGGAAGCTTATATAACAGATTAGAACCGATTTTCAATATTTGAAAATCGGTTCCTGTAGTTCTTATATAAATTACGGATTATTTGTAAATACCGTTTCTTTCACGAAGAGTTTGTTGATTTTCATCGTAGTGACGTTGTAAGCTTGCGTCAGCTTCTTCGCTTTGCTCATCGTATGTATAATAATACGGGCTGTTAAAATAAAATCTGCTGTTGTTGATATCATATTTCATAATATCATTGTCATAGTGTCCGCCGGTACCTGTTGTTACAGGAACATATCCGTGAGTGTATCCGTATCCGGCATATTGTTTTCCGGCTGATGAATTAATCATATTTTCGCCGGCTGCAAATGCTGATGCGCAACCCATAACTGCTATTGCACCCATGTTCTGTTTCCCCGTTGGAGAAAATTTACTGCC
>CAMOQI010000225.1 GCA_946622835.1 uncultured Candidatus Melainabacteria bacterium | reverse complement strand
TGGTATTATTTTTGTTTTGCATTGAGTTGTTATCATTGTTTGGGCGTAGTTTGCCATCTGCGTCTATTGAGCTTGTGTAGTATTGCGACGGATAGCAAGGAGCATTAACATTATATGTTGGTGCTGCTCCCGGGGTTCCTACAGAGGGGTTAAATATTTGAATATTTACCCCGCTTGTGTTTGCAGGGATTTGTAAGCTTTGTGCTTGCGCCTGTACTGATGGGACATAGGGATATTGATAGTATCCTGACGGCTGCTGTATGCTGTTTTGTTGTGTTTGAATTTGCCCTTGCCCTTGCGCCGGAATTGTATTTGGATTTGATACATATGCATTTGTTGGGGCATAAGTTTGTACCGGCTGTGCGTTTGTTTGCTGCTGTATATTTTGAGCTTGAGCAGCAGGGGCTTGTGTTGTTGGTGTTTGAGGCCCTTGAGTTGGGCAACAGCAGCAACATTGTTGAGCCGCATATGGCGGAGTTTTTGCTATATTGTTGTTTTGACCTGCAAAATGCATAATTCTACTACCTTAAAATATTACCTAATATATTAAAGTAATTTCATGGTAATAATTTGCGTATTTTGTAAATTTTTGTTAAGTGATATTTTGTCAAACTTCTAATTTTAATAATTTTACCTTATAAAATTCAACATTTATATTAAGATGTTCCCCAATTGATAGTAAGGTGTGAACAAAACGAATTTCTTTCTCTGTAGTTTTGGCATTGTCTTTGCCCAGAATATCGCCAATTCGGTGATATATTTTATTGTAGTAAATGTTTTGAGCTTCTGCTATATCTATTTGGAGGTCTAATTTTTCTATAATCTCAAATAACTCCATAATTGCAATGGCCTGTTGAATTTCAAAACTTTTGGTTAACCTGTTCAAATTAATAATAACCCGCTTAGAAAAGTTTTTGTTAGTTTGTGATTTATCAATTTGGATATTCATTTTTTTAGCTTCGTAGTTTATATCAACGATTTGTTGGATAATATTTTCTTCAACAAATCCGTCAGAATTTTCTAAAAGGTCATTAAATCTTTTACTAAGGGCATATCCTGCTGAAATTTTAAACTCGTTAGGAATTTCAAGCCCAAGATTTTGCATATGATAAATAGAACCTTTTCCTTGGTCGTACATTTCTCTATAGTTATCCGCAAATTTTGTCAGTGTATCTTTGAGTAGGATTTGCAAAATTTTCTTTCTTTCTTCTATAAAAATATCTTTAAGGGTGAAGTATTCTTTTCCGAATTTTTCATCCAAAGCTCTGATTATTTCTGTCATTGGGGATAACATAAAGGTTTTTATCAAGGAAATTTTCAGTTCTTGATATTCACTGGTGTCAGAAAATTCTTTAATAGCGCAATGGAAATCTCCTCCTGCATATTGCATAAGTGCAAATACAAGATTTGATTTTTGTAAAGTGACACGAGATTTGATTTCAATATTTCCTATTATAAAGTTTGAATTACCTTTTGAAACCCTTTTATAGTCATTTCGATTAACTGTATAGCAATATACGTCTTCTTCATCTTCAAAATCTTGATATAATGAAGATATTGCCCATAAGCATGCGATTTGTTTTGATGTTACAACAGAGGGTTTAACAAATTTTTCATAAATATCTTTCCCTGTTCCGAATTCTTCTATATTACTTTTTGCTCCGGATAATATTTCAAGGAATTTTGCTTCAAAATTCTCAGATGTAAAGCCGGCAACAAGTTGAAGTGCGCGTGCTGCGTATTTCATAATTTGTACGGTTTCAATTCCTGAAATTTCAGAGAAGAACCAGCCGCAGCTTGTGTACATCAAAAGTGCCTGACGTTGAATTTCCAAAAGCTCCATTCCTTTAACTTTTTCTTCTTCAGTTAAATCAGGATTAAAATGTTCTTTTTGGAAGGCTTTTATTTTAGAATGAGTTCTGTCTAAAATAACCTCGATATAGCAATTTCTGACTTCCCAAACATTTTTGTTAAAATATTTTTTACCTTCTGTTTCAAATATTTTAGCAAGTTCATCTCTCAGATAATCAAGAGCATTTCTAAGAGGTTCTCTCCATTTTTGGTTCCAGCCGGGATGTCCTCCGGTTGAGCAGCCGCAGTCTTCCTTCCACCTGCCGACTCCATGAAAACAACTCCACGACGATGCTTGTTTTATATCGACTTCATAATCACTTTTGTGATTTTCGAGATATTCTCCGTAATTTGTTATTTTGAACCCTTCGTCTTCCGCTTTTATTTTTAAAACGTATGAAAGTGCCATATCTCCGAATTTTGTATGGTGTCCGTAACTTTCGCCGTCAGTTGCGATGTTTACTAATTGTGTATAATCTCTTGTTTCGGATACCCCTTCTTTGAGTCGTTTTATAAATTTGTTTCCGTCTGTCAAAAGTTCATCAAAGGCTACAGAGCGAGAAATTGCCCCGTCATAGAAAAATAAATCAATTGATTTTTTCGGGTCGGATTTGAGGGTGTATTTGTATGATCTTGCAGGATCGATATTTCCCCAGCTTACGTCTTGCCATTCTTTTGAATTGGATTTTTTGATTTTCAATGCCTGATATGGAGAAAGTATGGTAAATTTTATGTTGTTTTCAATTAAAACTTTGAGAGTTTCATCATCTACTGCTGTTTCAGCAAGCCACATACCTTCCGGTTTTCTGCCAAATCTGTATTCAAAATCTTTTATCCCCCATTTTACTTGGGTATCTTTATCGTGATAATTTGCCAACGGCATTATAATATGATTGTATACTTGAGCAAGAGCATTCCCATGCCCGTTGCGTTCGGAGATACTTTCAATATCGGCTTTAATTATTCTTTCATAAGTAAGAGGAGCAAATTCTTCCATCCAAGATAAAAGAGTTGGTCCGAAGTTAAAACTCATATATGCATAGTTATTAACG
>CAMOQI010000224.1 GCA_946622835.1 uncultured Candidatus Melainabacteria bacterium | reverse complement strand
GATAATTTAACAATTTTAGTTGCGACAGGTGCTAATAAGCCGCCTATAAAACCAAGTATTTTAGCTATATTAGTTTTTTTCGGTTCCGATTCTTTATTTTCCGGCGCATCCGTTTTGTGAGTTTGCGCTTGAGCTTGCGTTTGTTGTGCCTGTTGCGCTTGTTGTGTTTGTTGCGCCTGCTCAGGATTTGATGTAAACGTTGTTTGATCTGTATTTGAAGTTGTCTTTCCGCTCAAGGCAGCACCGATTTGTCCGAAATTTATGTTTTTCATCATTATGTCATTAGAATAATCGTTTAATACAGCAGGATTTCCAAAAGGATTGTTGCTTACGATATTTGTTGAGCCGGTATTTGCTAACGGCATGTTGTTAATCTGTGTATTAAACCCTACAGGAGAAACCATAACTTAACCTTTCTAAAAAAAAATAACCTAACCTTAACCTTTAACCATGTATATAAAGTATTTTTTTTCTTGAGAATTGCCTGTTTGCGCCGATTATTTACAATTGGTTACATTTTGTGCTATACAAATTGTATGGAGAAAAGTTTTTACGGGATATTTAAAACATTTTTCAAAGTGGGGACGCTTTTATTAGGGGGCGGGTATGTTATTTTGCCGCTTTTGACTAACGAACTTGTGGAAAAGAAAAAATGGCTTAGTGCGGATGAACTTGTGGAATATTATTCTATAAGTTCGTCTTTGCCGGGGATTATTGCAGCAAACACCGCTATTTTTACCGGAAGAAAAATTTTAGGGACAAAAGGTGCGATTGCAGCAATTTTGGGGATGATTACTTCGCCATTTTTGGCAATTATACTTCTTGCGTCCGTATTAAATGAAATTGCGGGATATAATTTTGTTAAATATATTTTTTGGGGAGTCAGTATAGGGGTTATAACTCTGTTGTTTTTGGCGGTTAAGGAAATGTGGTCGAAAGCTGTCTGTGATAAATTTTCTGTAATTGTTTATTTGATTGCGCTTATTTTTGCTTTATCAGGAAAAATTCCTTTGGCTTTGATAATTATAATAGCTGTTTTGGGCGGTATTTTCTATCAAGTGGCTTCAGATAGGAGGAATGTAGAATGATAAATTTATTTTTTAATTTATTTATACAATTTTTCTATATCGGAGTTTTTTCATTTGGCGGAGGATATGCGACATTACCGTTTTTGTACGATATAGCAGAAAATTTTCATTGGTATAGCACGTCTCAATTGACTAATATGCTTGCGATTGCATCAATTACTCCCGGCCCTATCGGTGTTAATGTTGCAACGTTTGCCGGATTCAGTACTTTTGGAGTTTTTGGTGCATTAGTTGCAACAACAGCGATTATTTTGCCTTCATTCATTATTGTGACAATGGTATCAAAGGTTTTAGACAGATTTAAGACAAATAGAATGGTAAAAGGTGCAATCAAAGCTTTGAAACCCGCAGGGTGTGCGCTTTTATCTTCTGTGGGGATAAAGCTTTTATTTACTTCAAATTTGCATCTTTTGGGTTCTATTGTACTTGTTATATTTATTGCAACAAGTTTTATCAAGAAAAAAGATCCATTATTTTATCTTGGGGTATCTGCATTGATTGGTTTGGGATTCGGGTATTTCAATCTTATAGGGATTTAAATTTTTCCCCAAATTACACGTTCTATCCCTGCTAAATCTTTTAATATTTTAATATCGGAAAATCCGTTATTATTCATAATATTTGCAACGTCTTTACTTTGCTCTATACCGATTTCAAACATCAAATACCCGCCTTTATTTAAATATTTCGGGGCATCTGCGGAGATTTTTTCATAAAATTCTATTCCTTTTTCATCTTTTGTGAACAGCGCAATTTCAGGCTCGAATTTAACTTCTTTTTGAAGAGTTTGTCTGAATTTTGGTGCGATATATGGCGGATTTGAAACTATCATATCAAATCTTTCATCTTCTCTTATTTTTTCAAACAAATTTGATTTTCTGAATGTTGCACGATTAAAAAGGGCTAATTTTTCCATATTACTAAGTGCTACATGCAGTGCTTCCGTTGAAATATCAACTCCCATAACGGTTGCTTGGGATAATTTAGCTATCATACACGCAATACAGCCGCTGCCGCTGCACATATCCATAATTGTTTTAAATTTGTTTTCTTTGATTATTTCAACCGCTTTTCTCACGAGCAGTTCTGTTTCATCCCGAGGAATTAGAACAGACTCATTTACCAAAAATTTTTCACCCATAAAATCTGCCAGACCGATAATATATTGAATGGGTTTGCGGGTTTTTATCCTTTCTTTGACCATGAATTCAACTTTTTTCAAGGTGTCATTATCAAGTTTTTTCCCGCTTATTATGTCAACTAAAGAGTATCCGGCAGCCTCCAATAAAAGCTTAACTTCAATATTGGCTTCATTTTGCTCAATGCCTGATTCGGTAAGTAATTTAACAAAATCTTGTATTAACATTCTTTCTCAACCTCATAACTTGCGGCAGAATATTCATTGATAATCGTATCAATTGCATCTCTTGCTTCTAATTTCGATGTTAGTTCCGCTTTTTCCAGATTATATTTTTTGCAAAGCTTGTCATAATAATATAATTGTTTTTTTGTCGGAGGCTGTTTAGACATTTTTACCTCCTGCAAAAATTTGCGCTTTTTCTTTTCAAACTCCTTGTTGGCTTCGATTATCGGGCGTTGCTTTTCTTTGTAATCGTAATATTTTTTACACTCGTATAAATATTTTTTTGTGTCTTTTTCAAACCAATCCAAATCAATAATATCTGTTAAAAACTCAAATCTTGAACAGCCCAATTCCAGATAATACTTTTCATCCGATATAAAGTTCTCCCAAATTTGTTCAACGTCGGAATTTGGCGTTTTTTTAACCAGCGCTCTTAAATAATTACACAATGCGGATTTTTGGTTTTT
>CAMOQI010000223.1 GCA_946622835.1 uncultured Candidatus Melainabacteria bacterium | reverse complement strand
AAAGTCCTACCCCTTCCAAAATAGAGGTTTCATCCCGAACACCGATATGCCGCAAGTCAATTCTAACCTTTGTAAATGTTTGAGTTAAATCTTTCAAAAGAGCCCTAAAATCAACCCTTTCCGGCGCTGTATAATAAAAAGTTATTTTGCGTTTGTCAAACGTTATCCTGCACTGTACAAGATTCATAGCCAAATTATGCTGTTTTACAAGTGCTTGGCATTTAAAAAACGCTTCGACTTCTTCTTTTTTAATATCGTCTAATGTTTGCAAATCTCGTTGAGAAAGCACCCTTATAACCGTTAACGATTCAGGTTTATTCTTAGAATTTTCCCAAAGCTGCTCTATTTGAGAATTTACAATAAAAGCTTTAAGAGCCTCTTCACCCTTTTCCGTTCTAACAATAACCATCTGTCCATCGTGCAAATCAATGGTTTCGGGTACAATTAAAGGATAATATGTATTTTTTAAATATCTGACTGCAAATTTCATTAAACGTATCTTTCTTCTTCTTTCAACTTTCTGTTCATAAGTTTTGACAACAGTTCTTCGGGTGTTATATCGGTATAAACCGCTTCATATATAGCATTAGACACCGGAACCTCAATATCAAGTTTTTTTGCAAGTTCACAGACTGCTTTTGATGTTTTTACACCTTCTGCAACCGAACCCAGTTCTGCCAAAATATCGTTTATTTTCTTTCCTTTTGCAAGCATTGAGCCGACCGTATAATTTCTTGAAAATGGAGATGAACAAGTCGCAATTAAATCTCCCATACCGGATAAGCCGTACAACGTAGAAGGATTTGCCCCAAGTTGAATACTGACTCTGACAATTTCCGCCATACCACGAGTTAATAACGAGCCCGAGCAGTTATCTCCGAGATTCATTGTATGTGCAAAACCGGATGCAATGGCGATAACATTTTTCAAACTCCCGCCAAGTTCCACCCCAATTACGTCGGTATTTGTATACAATCTGAATCTGTTTGGAACATTACAAGCTCTTTGAACGACTTGAGCCGTTTCAATATCTTCACAAGCGACACAAGCAGCAGTCGGCTTGCCTTGAAGGACTTCTCTTGCTAATGTAGGCCCTGATAAAATTGCTAATTTTTGATTTGGCAACACATCTTTTATAACTTCTGACATACGCATCAAAGAGGGCAACTCAATACCTTTTGAAGCATTGACCAAAATCTGTTCGGATTTAATACCGGATTTTTTAAGATTTTCGCAGACATCACGAGTTCCTGAAGTTGCAACAACCGATAAAATTATATCCGCACCTTCTATAGCGGCGGAAAGATCGGATGTAATCTCAACCTTATTATCAAGCTGAACTTCCAAAGGCTTTGAGGTATGTTTATTTTCAATTAAATCCTGAGATAAATCCTGCTCTCTACCCCAAACGGTTACAGTGTCAAAATTATCAGTCAATAACCATGCTAAAGTCAATCCCCAACAACCGGCACCAATTACAGTTAATTTCATTCGCACCCCCTAAACCGATATTCCGTCAGAATTCAAAAGCTTTCTTAAAACCCCGCCATGTTTTTTTAATTCGTGACGAGCATTTTGGGCATCTAAATTGAGTTTCAACATAGTGATCGCGGTTTTAATTTCCCAATCGCACTTCAACAGTGCCGCCAAAGCCTCACTGTGGGTAACCTGCGCAATTTGAGAAACGATCCTGATTGCTCTGTCTTTCAATTTTTCATTAGATGCTTTAAGATCAATCATAAAGTTTTCGTATGTTTTACCTATTTTTATCATAGAACCTGTGGATAACATGTTTAAAATCATTTTCTGAGCAGTTCCGGCTTTCAACCTGCTTGAGCCCGCAATAACCTCAGGCCCGACTTCCGCACAAATCACATGCCCTGCTTCTTTTGCCACCAAACCTTTTGAATTACAAGTTATACCGATTGTAGCAGCTCCGATTTCATCGGCTTGAGCCAACACACCAAGCAAATACTTAGGATTACCGCTTGCAGATATTACAACACAAACATCTTTATCGGTTAGAATTTTAGCATCAGTCTTTCCGTTTTCGAAATTGTCTTCAGCCCCCTCAACCGCTGTCAATAAAGCGGATTCACCCCCTGCAATTATCCCTTGCACCATAGACGGGTCAACACTAAATGTCGGAGGGCATTCAGAAGCATCTAATATTCCGATTCTGCCTGATGTTCCGGCACCAAAATAGTATAATTTCCCCCCTTTTAAAAAAGCCTTTGCTATCATATCAATTGCCACCGCAATATCAGGCGCTACATCGCCAACTACCTGCGCAACAATTTGGTCTTCTTCGTTCATTTTTCGAACCATATCAATCGTTGACAAAAGATCAATATCTTTTGTATTTTCATTCCTGTACTCAGTAATTGCCTCAGTCATACCCCTGCTCCTTATATAAAATTACAACAACTTAACCAGATTAGCCATTTCAATAGCCGTTTTAGCAGCATCAGAACCCTTATTGCCCGCTTTAGTTCCGGCACGTTCTATTGCTTGTTCAATATTATCGGTTGTAAGAACCCCAAACACAACAGGTACACCTGTTTGAAGGCTTACGCTTGCAACACCTTTGGAAACTTCAGCACTCACATATTCAAAATGAGGAGTAGATCCTTTGATAACAGCACCTAATGTTATTACGGCATCATATTTTTTTGAAGAAGCACACTTTTGTGCCGCCACAGGGATTTCAAAAGCCCCCGGAACTTTTACAACATCAATATTTTCATCCTTTACTCCGTGTCGCTTCAACTCATCAACCGCACCGGATAATAGTTTTGAACCTATAAAATCATTAAATCTGGAAACTATAACACAAAACCTGTCACTTTCTGTTGTAGTCAATTGTCCTTCAAATATCTTCATTATGCCTACTCCTTAAAAAATATCCTTATATATGCTAATTCTACA
>CAMOQI010000222.1 GCA_946622835.1 uncultured Candidatus Melainabacteria bacterium | reverse complement strand
AGCAAGACACATAATTTAACCCAATTCTGTGTGCATATTTAACAGAATCCGGATCTCCGCCATGTTCTCCGCAGATTCCGCCTACCAAGCTTGAATTTACTTCTCTGCCTTCGTTGATTGACATTTCAATCAGTCTGCCAACTCCGCCAAAGTCAAGTGTCTCAAACGGGTTGTATGGTAAAATCTTTTGTTCTACATAGTTCTTCAAGAATTTACCTTCCGCATCGTCTCTTGAATAGCCAAATGTCATTTGAGTTAAGTCATTTGTACCATATGAGAAAAATTCAGCTTCTGTTGCAACTTCTTTTGCGGTTAATGCAGCTCTTGGAATTTCAATCATTGTACCAAATTTATAATCAACTCTGATACCTTTTTCACTCATTACCTGTTCAGCTACTGCTACCAATGTTGCTTTTGCTGTTTTTAGTTCGTTAATATGACCAATCAACGGAACCATTATCCAAGGTTGAATATGGTGTCCTTCTTTTGTTAAATCGCAGCATGCTTCAAAGATTGCTCTAACTTGCATTTCGTTGATTTCAGGATATGTTAAACCTAAACGGCAGCCGCGTAAGCCCATCATCGGGTTAGATTCTGACAAGTTTTCAACGATTTCAAGCATTTTTTCATCTTCTGCATAATCTTGACCTAATGCTTTTTTAGTTGCAACTTTTTCAACTAATTCTATCTTAGAAGGTAAGAATTCGTGAAGCGGCGGATCTAACAAGCGAACTGTCAGAGGTTTATCGCCTAATGCCTTAAACATTGAGTAAAAGTCTGAATATTGCATCGGAAGAAGATGTGATAAAGCTTCTTTTCTTGCTTCTGTTGTTCCTGCAATAATCATTTTTTGCACCCAAGGAAGTCTGTCAGGATCCATAAACATGTGTTCTGTTCTGCAAAGTCCGACACCTTCAGCACCAAATTTGATTGCATTTTCAATATCTTTTGGAGTATCAGCATTAGCTTCAACGTGAAGTTGTTTGATTTCATTTACCCAGCCGAAGAAGGTTTCAAAATCTTCATCCAAACCTGCTTGAACAAGTTCAATTGCGCCTTCCATAACTTCACCTGTTCCGCCGTCAAGAGAAATAATATCGTCTTTATGGAATACGGTTCCGTCAGAACATGTAATTGTTTCGTTAGCCAAATCGATTTTCAAATCTTCACAACCTGAAACACATGGTTTACCCATACCTTTTGCAACAACGGCTGCGTGAGATGTAGCACCGCCTCTAAGGGTTAAAACGCCTTGAGAAACTGCCATACCGTGAATATCATCAGGACAAGTTTCAATTCTGACCAAAATAACTTTTTCACCTGCTTCACCGCGGCGAGCTGCTTCTTCGGTATCAAATACAATCTTACCAACAGCAGCACCCGGAGATGCGTTTACACCTTTTGAAACCTTGTGCGAATGTTTAACCTTATCAGGGTTAAAACAAGGTAATAATACTTGGTAAACTGAATAAGGATCAACTTGCATTATTGCTTCTTCTTTAGAAATGATTCCTTCTCTATACATATCTACGGCAATTTTAATAGCTGCTTTTGCAGTTCTTTTACCGTTTCTTGTTTGTAGAATCCATAATTTACCGCGTTCTACCGTAAATTCCATATCTTGAACGTCATGATAACCTTTTTCAAGTTGTTTTGCGATATCTACGTATTGTTTGTAGATATCAGGCATATCAGATTCAAGTTCAGATATTTGTTTTGGTGTTCTGATACCGGCAACAACATCTTCGCCTTGAGCATTTACCAAATATTCACCATAGAATTTGTTTTCACCGGTTGCGGGGTTACGAGTAAATGAAACACCTGTTGCACAATCGTTACCCATATTACCGAATACCATTGTTTGAACGTTAACAGCTGTACCAAAATTATGATCAATTTTGTTCATATTACGATATGCAACTGCGCGAGGGATATTCCAAGATCTGAATACGGCTTCAATAGCTTCTTGAAGTTGTACATAAGGATCTTGCGGAAATTCTTTGCCGGTAACTTCTTTGATTACATTTTTATAAATTGGTATCAAAGACTTCCAGCCTTCGGCAGAAACTTCTGTGTCAGAAGATACGCCCTCGCGAGCTTTAACCTTTTCAACTTCTGATTCGAAGTATTTTTGTCTGTCCATTTCCCATGCTACAGAACCGAACATTGTTAAAAATCTTCTGTATGAATCGTAGCAGAAACGTGGGTTTTGAGTTAAATTAACCATTGCTTCAACGGTTTCATCATTCAAGCCTAAGTTCAAAATAGTTTCCATCATACCGGGCATTGAAGCTCTTGCGCCTGAACGAACAGAAACCAATAACGGATTGGTTTTATCACCGAATTTTTTACCTGCTTGAGCTTCAACTTCTTTCAAATAATATTTAACTTCATCCATCAAACCATCGGGCATTTTGTTGCCGTTGTTGATGTATTCCATACATGTTGAGGTTGTAATAGTTAACCCCGGAGGAACAGGAAGTCCTAAATTGGTCATTTCAGCAAGGTTAGCTCCTTTTCCGCCCAATTCATTGCGCATTGTAGAGTTACCTTCTTTGAATAACCATACTCTTTTTTGTGTCATAGTTTTTCTCCTTTTAATACGAATAAAATTTTTCAAGTTTATTTAATAAAATTTTAGCACAAACATAGATTACAGAAAGTTATAAGTAAAAATTGGGCGGATATTATTAAAATATGTTACAGCGCGGCAGTGTTTATTGGGTTTTTGTTGGGCAAAAAGCCCAACTTACGTATTCAGAAGGAGGGGGTAAATGTATTGTTCCCTCGCCCCTTGGGGGAGAGGGTTAGGGAGAGGGGTAAATATATTGTTTCCAAGGGAGGTAGGTGTCCGTCATTCTGAGCGATAGCGAAGAATCTAGGGGTAAATATTGCTACCAACCGTGGTGTAATTTGTTTGGTTATTAACAGATCCTT
>CAMOQI010000221.1 GCA_946622835.1 uncultured Candidatus Melainabacteria bacterium | reverse complement strand
CATGTAATTTTTGGGTTATGGGAAACACGAGAAGAAATTTTACAAACCGCACAAAAGCTGGCAGAACTGAAAGTTGACGGGGTTAAAATACATATGTTGTGCGCACTTAAAAACACCAGACTCGCAAATTTATACGAAATAGGTAAGATCGATTTTATGAGCGAAGATGAATATGTTAATTTAGTTTGCGATTTTCTTGAAATTTTACCTAAAGAAACAACCATACACAGACTCGCAGGAAACGGACTTAAAAAAAATCTTATTGCCCCAAAGTGGCTTGGCGCAAAACTGGATTGCTTGAACAAAATTGACCGAGAATTTATGAAAAGAAACTCCTACCAAGGGATGAAATACTGTTAAAATATCATCATTTACCCTTTACAAAAACCGACAAATATGAAATAATATATTTGTGAAAATGTAACATTTTGTTAATGGATTAACAGAAGGTTAGCAAAAATTTGTATTCACGGTTATTATATCGTTGAATAATAAATATAGCGGAGATATAGAATGTTAACAATCCATCCTAATTTTACAAATTACGTAAAACCTGCAGTATCATTTAAAGCGGGTGAATATGACGCAACTGATGAATATTACCAAAAGAAAGTTAATTATTACAAGCAGCAGGCTAAAGACTTTGAAAAACTGGCCCAAGACGCAGAAGCCCCTAAGGGTCTTTCGACAATGATGAAAATATTTCAAGTGGCATCACAGGCATTGCTTGAGGGTTGGGCTGTAGCATGGGGTGCTTCAAAAGGTTCAAAAATATTGAAATCTTCCTTCATAAAAGGGGCAAACAGCAAATTTAGCAAGAATACTAAAGAAGTTTTAAAACCAATTGGCGAAGGTGCAAAAAACTCTTGGAAAAAAATAACAGAGATTTTTGGTGCAAAAGCTGAGAAAGTTAAAAATTCAAAATTTGCACAAAAGCTCAATAGCGGAATTGAAAAATTAAAAAACAACAAATATGGTAAATACTTAGTTCAGGGATTTGAATACGTCAAAGATGCGTTCAAATACGTTGGTTCTTTAATATCACAAGGATTTAAAAAGGTAACAGAACCATTAAAAAATAAACCTGCGGAAGAAATTTATGATAAAGCCGCAAAAGTAACATCAACAACTTTGGGAGTAGGTGCAGGAGCTGCGGGAGCTTATGATGCTGCAATCAACAAGAAGCAAGAAGTTGTGGAAGAATATGGGGAATAAAAAATGAAAGTAATAACAATAGATAGTCAAAATTCAAGAATTCCTCACACTTCACAAGAGCGCAAACGCACCCAAGAACAAGTTGCGACAGGAGTGGGCGGTGCTGCCGGAGTATCTGCAACTGCAACTAAGGTTGCCAGCAAAAGAGGGTTAAGCGCCCAAGCCGCAGAAAGCCAATTACAAAAAATGATGGCTCAAACTCAACAGACAATGCATTCTGCAAATAAAAATGCGAAAGTTGTAAAAGGTTTGTGGTCAACGTTTAGAGCTAATATCGACTTTTATACAAAAGATATTTTAAAAAGATTTGAAAGTGTTAAAAATTCTAAATTCATAGGACCAATACTTAACAATCCTGTTTCGAAAAAATTAGCAGGGGCTGCAGGCGGATTGTTGGCATTCTTTGTTTTGGTAACAGGAGTAAACAAAGCTGTTAAAACAGGTGCTATAGCCGTTGATGATTTTAAAACCCAATATAGCGAATTTAGAAACGCTGCTTAATATAAAATTTGAGAATTAGAAAAAATCGTGCTAAACTTAGGTTATGCACGATTTTTTAATTAAAGAAATTATAAATACCAATATAGAAAATGAACTTATTAAAATTGGGTTTGATAAAACATACACTCACAAAGCCAAAGACAAGTTCAAATATAAAAATTTGAAGATTTTCAACCTGACATCTGCTCAAGCAAACATAATTAAGCAAACTGCGCTATCTGTCGGAGCCGATTGCGCAACTCATAAAGATGTAATAACCGGCAAAGCAGAAATATCAGATTGCATTTTAGCAGGCAGCGCATCACAAATCAACAAAATTGCACAAAAACTTTCAATTCAACCATTTGGGCTAAAAATTCTTGCTCAACAATTATGCGATTTTTGCCGTGACAATGAGGAGCGAAAAACAAAAATTGTCGGCATACTAAATATTACACCGGATTCATTTTCAGATGGGGGAAAATACCTTGAACCGGCAGATGCAATCAATCAGCTGAGACTTTTAATCAATGATGGTGCTGATATCATTGATATTGGGGCAGAAACAACAAAGCCCTATTCAGATCCGACACCTGCACAAACACAAATAACACGGCTCACTCCGATACTGGAATACATAAAATCAAATAACATCTGTACCCCCATAAGCATTGATACCCGAAGTTCACAAGTTGCACAATTTGCTATCGAATACGGCGCATCTATAATAAATGATGTTTCAGGATTAAGTTACGATGAGCATATGGCTGATACAATCGCAAAAAACGGGGTTAAAGTTATTATTCAGCACAGCCAAGGCTCCCCTGAGGATATGCAAAAAAATCCACACTACCAAAACCTCATTGATGAAATTTATAAAGCATTAAATACAAAAATCAATTACGCCGTCTCAAAAGGAATAAAACAAGAAAATATAATAATCGACCCCGGAATCGGGTTTGGAAAAACAAGGGATAATAATTTTGAAATTATAAACAGATGGCAAGAATTCAAAGGTCTTGGCTGCCCTGTTATGCTTGGGGTTTCAAGGAAATCTTTACTTGATATGCCGGATGCGGATAACCTTGAAAAAGATATACACACACTTGCCATCAACAGTATACTAATGCGTGAAAAAGTTGACTACATACGTGTTCACAATGTAAAACTTCACTCAAAATTCAAAGATATATCCGACAAACTTAACCCCAAGGACTAATTTTAAAACTTTAATAATTTGCAAAT
>CAMOQI010000220.1 GCA_946622835.1 uncultured Candidatus Melainabacteria bacterium | reverse complement strand
GGAAAATATATCCTGAATATGAATATATTTCAAAAATTGGTGAAGAGTTTTCTATTGACTATGAAGCTGATTTGGAGCGAACATACAAGGTCTTAATTCAAGGGATTAAAGATTACTTCAACAAATCCGGATTTAAACGTGCGGTACTGGGACTATCAGGAGGTCTTGATTCAACGGTTTGCGCAGTTCTGCTCACAGACGCTTTAGGAAAAGAAAACGTACTTGGGATAAGTATGCCTTCTAAAATTACAACGCAAGAAAGTAAAACAGATGCCCGACAACTTGCGGCAAATTTAGGAATAGGATTTTCAATCGTACCAATAAAAGATATGTTTGACATCACATCAAACTGTCTTGAAAATTTATTCAAAGAAATAGAAACTAAATGGGATGGAAGATATCGTCAATCTTATACAAATGATAATATACAAGCCCGATCAAGAGCCGTTATTTTATGGGGG
Source organism: uncultured Candidatus Melainabacteria bacterium (assembly GCA_946622835.1). Taxonomy (GTDB): domain Bacteria; phylum Cyanobacteriota; class Vampirovibrionia; order Gastranaerophilales; family Gastranaerophilaceae; genus Zag111. Next base: position 2,496 of record CAMOQI010000220.1, on the reverse strand, counting down.
ATAAGCAATGAATTCGCCAACAGTATTGCGATTGCGACATCGGACAAATCCGAAATATATATGGGATATGCAACAATAAACGGGGATATGTCCGGCGGTTATGCCCCCATTGCTGATATAACAAAAACTAAGCTTTTTGCACTTGCACGTTGGCTTAATAAAAACAGAGAAGAAAAAAATACCATTCCCGAATCAATTATTCAAAAACGTCCCGGAGCGGAACTGGCAATTGACCCAAACACAGGAAAACCCCTGTGCGCTGAAGACGCCCTTATGCCGTATGAATTTATGGACGAAGTAATTTGGAGAATTGAAAACAAAAAAGAATCTTATAACGATATGATAAATTCGACCTTTTTATATGAAAAATACCACGACCTTTCAATAGAACAAAAAGCACAATGGTTGGACAAATTCTATAGAAGAATGGCAAGTGCGGTATTCAAACAAACGCTGCTGCCGCCTACAACATTTGTTGATACGGAACTTTTTGATAAAAAATTCCCTCTATGCTCATCAGGTATCAACTACAAATAAATTTAAGAAACCATATAAATATGCATCGTGTAAGCAAATATTATACCAAACAACGCCCCGACAAAAACCTCTAATGGGGTATGCCCTAAAAGTTCTTTCAATTTACCGCCGACGTTTTGCATATCATTATGATAAAAATCATCCATCATTCTATTCAAACAAGCCGCAGTTTTACCCGCTGCGCGTCTTAGCCCTGCCGCATCATACATAATTATCGCCGAAAAACCTATAGCTACAGCAAAAAGATAAGAATCATAGCCTTGTAATATCCCAACCATGGTCGATAATCCCATTACACCCGCAGAATGAGCACTGGGCATACCTCCCGTTGTTGTAAATATTTTAAAATTTATTCTTCTTGTTTGCGCTGTAAACAATATAAATTTTATTAATTGCGCAAAACAAGCTGATGCCAACGCACATAATATAACTTCATAGCCCGTATTTGCCACCGTCATTCTAATAGCATCTAAATTCATTTAATACCTGCTCTCTTCACCATACCTTCAATTATTTGTGTAAATATTCCGGATTTGATATTTTGTGAATTCATTATATCATAACATTCATGCGCCAAGCAAGAAAGTTTACATTTTGCCTCGTCAAGTCCATACAAAGAAACATAAGTTAATTTTCCCTCCGCCTTATCTTTTCCGAGAGTTTTACCCATCTGTTCAAATGTAGAAATCTCATCTAGTATATCATCAGTTATCTGAAACGCCAGTCCGAATTTCTTTGCAAAATCAGTAAATATTTCCAACTGTTCATCTGAGGCTCCTCCGATTATTGCACCCGTTCTCATTGCCAATTGAAATAAGTCAGAAGTTTTATGCTCATGAATATATTCAAGAGCGTCTTTATTATATTCCATAGTATCTTCGCTTATTTCAACACCTTCAGATTCAATATCCACAACCTGTCCCGCAATTACTCCGCGCGCTCCGGCATAATTAAAATATTCATTCAAAACCCGTATTAAATCCGACGGCGAAAGATTTTGAGAATATTTTGTTATAATTTGCGGCGCAAACGTTAATAACGCATCCCCCGCCAAAACCGCAACAGCTTCTCCAAAAACCATATGATTCGTCAATTTACCGCGTCTGTAATTATCGTTATCCATACAAGGCAAATCATCATGTATCAAAGTTTGTGCATGAAGCATTTCAATAGCACAAGCCGTAGGGATTGCAGGCTCATAATCCCCACTTATAATACGACAAGCCTCAAGACACATCACCGGCCTTAATCTTTTCCCCGGAAGAGTCACTGTATATTTCATTGACTTAAATAACTTTTGCGGAAATTCAATTTGAATGAATTCATCAAGCTTGTCATTTATCAATTCTATATAATCATTCATATTCATTATCTTCTATTTCCTTATATATATTCTGCTTTTGTGTATTTCTCGACACTTGACGCTTTTGCTCACTTATTTTAACCTGCGTTTTATTATTTTTGAATTTTTGCGCAGTTTCTCTTTTTTTGCCGTTATATTTTACGTGTTCTTTATATTCCATAGCTTCCGATAAGAATTCCACATAACTTTGATAACGAGTTTCATCGATTTCATCGATATGCCTTAAAACCTCACAACCGTCTTCTGTTGTATGCAAACAATCTTTAAATTTGCACATGGGACGATATTTTACAATCTCTTCAAACAAAGACCCCACTTCATACGGCAAAAGAAAATCAAACTTAACATTACTAAACCCGGGAGTATCAACCACAGCAGAACTTTCATCCAGCTTTATAATCTCGCAATGGCGAGTTGTATGTGTCCCTCTATTTGATTTTTCACTAACCTGTTTAGTTCTTAAACGGACATTTGGATTTAACGCATTTATAAGACTTGATTTTCCCACTCCGGAATTCCCGCACAAAGCAGACAGTTTACCTTTCATAAGCTTTGAAAACTCTTCAACAGATCCTGATTGATGCTCTGCTAAAACA
>CAMOQI010000219.1 GCA_946622835.1 uncultured Candidatus Melainabacteria bacterium | reverse complement strand
ATTTGCTCCTTTTATTAAGAATGTTATTTCCTATTGAACTTTTAAGACTTGGGGTGAAATATTTCCCTTATGTAATATATCAAGTTATAATATCCTTTTTTGTAATTAAAACTCTAATTGCAATGAAAGAAAACACAAATACGAAAAATTTGGCACTATATATTTATTTGGGATTTTTGTGTGCATCTGCTTTGTTTGAACCGGATTTCGGTTCTTGGGTGAGGCATGAAGCAGTAACATTTCCAATATTGTTGATTTTATCCGGAGCGGTAGAGTTTGCCAAAATTAATTATAATAAAGTAACTGGAGAATGATGTATGATAATTGATGAAAAAAAATTAGGAGAACCGCTTAGTTTAAAACAAATTCAGGGTGAACAGTTAAAAATGCTTGAAAAGTTTGCTGAGTTTTGTGTTCAGCATGGGTTGAGATATTACCTTACGGGAGGTACAATGCTTGGAGCAATACGACATAAGGGATTTATACCATGGGATGATGATGTCGATATAAATATGCCCCGCCCGGATTATAATAAGTTTTGTGAACTCACAAAAAATGGAATGGGTAAATACAAAGTTAAGCTGCCTCAAGGAAGCATAGCGATTTTTGTTAAAATGATGAATCCAGACTTTTTAATGCTTAACGCTTTTGAAAATATAGAAGGCTCTATTGAAAAAAAATACATAAACCTTTTTATAGATATATGTCCGCTTGACGGTTTGCCGACCAATAAATTGCGGTTTAAATTGCACGCATTAAAGATACACATTTTAATGGGAATGAGAGGAACGCTACGCATAGGAATTGTTGGCAACAAAAAATCAAAGAAAATCTTTAGATTTTTAACCTATCCACTTGCAAGATTACTTGGAGCCGAGCGCCTTGATAAATTAGTAAGAGAAAGCGCTCTGAAATATGATTTTGAAAGCAGCAAATATATTGGTGCCGTACTTACAAGAAATCGTATGAAAGACTATCTCCCTCGTGAAAAATATGTAAAACAAATTGATATAGAGTTTGAGAACAAATTGTTTAAAACAACTGCCATGTATGATGAACATTTGAGAATTTTGTATGGCAATAACTACATGGAAATACCGCCGGTAGAAAAACAAAATTCCGGACATATGCTGAAAGCATGGAGAATAAATGCAAAAACGAGAAATGAGGAAGAATAATTGAACACAGCAGTAATATTTGCAGGCGGTGTTGGCAGCCGTATGCACAGCAGGGAATTGCCGAAGCAGTTTCTTGAAATGTACAGCAAGCCGATCATTATACATACAATTGAGCATTTTGAAAAACATCCCGAAATTAATGCTATAGTTGTGGTATGTGTTGAGGATTGGATAGATTATTTCAAGGAATTATTGTATAAATTCAGGATAGAAAAAGTCAAAAAAATCGTTCCGGGAGGCGCAAGCGGTCAGCTGTCTATATACAATGGTTTAAAAGCGGCGGCAGAAATATCCAAATCAGACGATGACATTGTTCTTATACATGACGGTGTCCGCCCGCTTATAAATGAAAATGTTATAACCGATAATATTGCAAGTGTTAAGAAAAATGGTTCGGCAATAACAACGGCTGTGGTGAAAGAAACTATACTTGTTATAAACGAAAACAATTCGTTTATAAATTATGTTCCTGATAGGAAAAATTCAAGAGTGGCTAAGGCACCACAGAGTTTTTATTTAAAGGATATTTTGAATGCTCATAATAAGGCTTTGTCTGAAAACAAAACCGATTTCATAGATTCTTGCACAATGATGCAACACTATGGCAAGAAACTGTTTTTAATTGACGGACCCAATGAAAACATAAAGATAACGACACCCGAAGATTTTTATATAATGCGTGCAATTCTTGAAGCAAAAGAAAATGCACAAATATATGGATTGGAGTAAGCCATGGATTTGAAATTTTTAGAAAATAGAAAAATTTTCGTAACTGGTGCGACAGGACTGATTGGTGCTACTTTGATTAAAGAAATATTATCTTATAATAACCTGAACGATAATAAGATAAAAATAGCAGCGCTGATAAGGAATTTGGACAAGGCTAAAAAAATATTTGGCAAAAATATCGAGAATATAGAATTCATCATTTCTGATGTAAGGGAATTAAAACCGCAAAACATTGGGGCGGATTTTGTGATTCATTGTGCAAGTGAAACGGCAAGCAAGTTTTTTGTTGATAAACCTGTCGAAACAATTATGCTTGCGATAGGGGGTACAAAACGTGTGCTTGACTTTGCTGTAGAGAATTCTTCGATAAGTTTTGTTTATTTATCTACAATGGAAGTTTACGGTACACCGACTACAGATGATAAAATATATGAAAATACACCAACAAATTTAAATACCATGGCGGTGCGATCGTCATATCCGGAGGCCAAGCGTGCTGCCGAAAGCCTTTGTGCGGCATATTTTAAGGAATACGGATTAAGTACAAAAGTTGTTCGCTTGACGCAGACTTTCGGTGAAGGCATAGCCTATAACGACACAAGGGTTTTTGCGGAATTCGCAAGGTGTGCAATAGAAGGCAGAGATATAGTACTGCATACAAAAGGTGAAACGAAGAGGAATTATTTATATGTAGGCGATGCCGTAAATGCGATTTTTACTGTACTTGAGAAAGGCAAACCTTCAGAAGTATACAATGCTGCAAACGAAGCCACATATTGTTCAATATATGAAATGGCACAGTTGGTTTCAACAAAATGTGCAGACGGCAAAATAAATGTTGTCATTAAGGAAGAACAGGATATCTCTAAATTTGGGTATGCACCCGTTTTAAAAATGAATTTGTCATCAGAAAAATTGATGAAACTGGGTTGGATGCCAAAGTTTGGTTTGGAAGAAATGTATAAAAAAATGATGCCAGAGCTTATTTTGTAATGCGTAAAATAATATGAAAAATTTAATTGTTAGATTAAACCTTAATAACTGTAATTTAATTTT
>CAMOQI010000218.1 GCA_946622835.1 uncultured Candidatus Melainabacteria bacterium | reverse complement strand
GATAAACAAAAAGAAAAAGCAAAAAAACTTCATGAAAAAGGAAGGGCACAAATGGAGCCTGTTATGAAACAAATGAAGTCTAAATATGAACAAATGCAATCTATTCAGCAATCTGAAATGACACAAGATGAAAAAGAAAAAGCTCTTGAACAAGTAAGGGTGGAAATAAAAGCTTTGAATAAACAAGTTAAAGAAGTACGTAAGAAAAATTCTGAAGATTTTGAAAAAATATTAAATAAAGATCAAAAAGCCGAGCTTGATAAAATGAAATCAGAAGGCAGAGCAAAGTTTGAACGTGAGCATAAAGCACGTCCTCCGTTCCAAGGTTTGGGTTCTCCTAATTTCTTTTTTAAATCTCAACCGGCATCGGGTGTAAATAAATAAAAAAAAAGGCGGGTATTAACCCGCCTTTTTTTATATCATATTTTTTACTTTTTGTACTTCGGGATCATTCGATTTTAAGTCGGATGCTTTATTTATTGCATCTTTTGCAGATTTTAAGTATTTGTCCTCTTTTAAACTGTTATATAAAGCTTTGTTTGCAAGTGCTAAATAAACGTAATTTACATAATCGGAGTTGTTGGAATTAACTAATTTTTCAAAATATTTTACGGCATTTTTGTAATTCCCGTTCAAATAGCTTGCATAAGCTAATCTTTTCAATCTTTGTTCTACATTTTCCACTTGATAAAATTTTGCGGGATTATCTATTTTGTTTATAACAAAAGACACTCTGTCAGAAGATTTTTTGGCGCTTAAAACTTCACTGTTATAGATGTTAGATTTACCCTCTTCTACCCATTGCGGATTTATAACGGTAAGGTTTTCTTTATAGCTTTCAATACGTTTTTCTGTATAAGGGTGTGTATTGTATAGACCCCACAAAGCTTTCACCTCTGCATAAGCATCCATTGTATTGAGGGCAGAAAGTGCTTTCTGCGGAGAAAAACCCGCCTTTGTGATTAGGGTAATTGCTTCGGTATCTGCCATATATTCCATATCGCGAATTTCTTTCATATATTTCATTCTCAATGCTTTGTAGGTGAGTTTTTTTGAATCAAAGTAACGTTCTACATTCGCCATTTTTGTCATGATTTCACCTCGTTGTGCATCGTGTCCTAAAATAAGGTGTGACATTTCATGTGCAAGAATAAAAGCTAAAGCGTCTTCATTGTTATAAAATGTATCATAAAGTGCTGTGTGTATGGTTATGGAATTTACGTTTGCTGCATACGCGTTTGGTTCTTCGGTTTTTCTGACAGCAATCCTCCAGTTTATGTATTCAAGATTGTTGGCTCTTATTAGTCTTTCTGTTATTCTGTATAAGTTATAAAAATCCACCGGAAGTGTTTCTTCAGATAGTGTGGAAATTTTCTTTTTTAATACCGGAATGATTTCTTTTTCGTATATTTCTTCGTCTTTTGCAAGTTTTAATTTGTAATCTTTTTCGCTTACGGGAGAAAATTCCGAAAGATTAATCAGTTTGGGGTCGTATACGCTTGTCAAAACATTATTGCTGACAGTTGGTTCGTAATTTTTTTTAAGCGTCTGAACAGAATTGTATTTGACACTTTTCTTTGTTGTTTTCAATTGAGCGTCCAGATAAGATTTTGCTAAAGCAAAGTTTGGTACTGATAAGACCAAAAGTGTAATCAATAATTTTTTCATTTTTTTTAACTCCAACTACTTAATAATAATTCCATATTAACATGATGTTTTTTATTTTGCAATGATTGTTTTGTGTTTTGATTAATCCCGTATCCGAATATAGCAAAATCATATTTTATGGGATCTTGCGGGTTAAATTTTTTAAGATTTTCCGTGAGTTCAATAACGGCTTTAAAATCATTTGAATTTCTGGTTAAAAGTCCCATTTGTCTTGACACTCTTGCAACGTGAACATCCAGCGGAATGTATAATTCAGACGGTTTCATAAAATCCCAAATGCCCATGTCAACGGGGCTTTTCCTAATCATCCAGCGCAGGAACATGCACATTCTTTTCATTGCGCCGCCGTTTTTAGGGTTGGGTATCATATGATAAAATCCTTGACCGACGTTTTTTCCTGCCCTTTTATAAAAATATTCTACCGTGGTGTTGAAGATTTCTCCTTTTTTGTGTCCTAAACGGAACAGTTCTTCTAATCCTGCATCTGTTTTGTATAATTCTTTTAGGGTGTTAAATATTGATATAAAATCATTTGGTTTGCCAAAGCGGTAATTGAAATCCCCAAGCATTTTCGGTTCAAAATTCAATATAAAATCGAGCGGTTTATTTTGTGCAATCCCCATCAGTTCATCAAGTTTTTTAATAAACTGTTTTCTGTTTCCGTAAGCTAATAATGAAGCGATAAATCCCGCAAGTTCAATATCTTTTTTATCCTTGAATCGGTGTATAAATTGAACGGGATCATCTTTTATAAAGCTTGGTGTTTCATATAATTCGACCAGCTTGTCTAATTCATCTTTTGTTACCATAATTCTATTTTATGTCAAAACATTTTAAATTGAAATATTTTTCTTTTTTTAGTAAACTGAACCTTGATGGAAGGTCAAATTTACAAAATTCATTCCGATTTTTATTATGTTCAAAAAGGCGGGCAAACTTTTGAATGTAAGATTCGCGAGGTGTTAAAAAAGCAGCAATTAAAAATAGTCACAGGTGATTATGTTGAATTTGATGACGGGGTGATTTCAAAGATTTTACCCAGAAGCTCTTTTATAACCCGCCCATCAGTTGCAAATGTTGATCAAATCGTTGTTGTTACTGCTCTAAAGCATCCGGATTTGGATTTTAGTCAGTTAAATCGCTATATTTCACTTGCGAAATATTATAAATTGCCTATTGCATTATGTTTTAATAAAGAAGATTTAGGGCTTGAAAAGAGACTTCAGAAAAAAATTACATCTGTTTATTCTTCGTTGGGGTATAAGGTTGTATTTACATCAGCAACAGAAAACCTT
>CAMOQI010000217.1 GCA_946622835.1 uncultured Candidatus Melainabacteria bacterium | reverse complement strand
CGCTGCGTTCGCAACGCAGAGGTCATGGGTTCGAATCCCACCAGGTCCACCAAAATGAGGGCGGGCGCATTGCGCCCGCCCTCATTTTGACGAAACTTACGATTCGACCCATCTCCGATCCGCCAGGATCGGAAGAACACGCGCCGCAGTGTAAAAACGCTTTTGAATTTTCACTTCTCCGGCGTGAACGGAATTTAAGTAAGAGTGAATAGTGAAGAGTGAGAAAGGGAAATAAACGTAAAAGATTTTGAGAAACAATCATAGTTAATAGCTATTTATAAACTTAATCCAAGAAAAAAAGGTAGCCGGTCGGCTACCTTTTTTCTTGCCCTGGTGGGCTTGTTTGTAAATTTAAATTTTAAATATTTCATCAAAAGAAACATTCAAAATTTGCTGGATGAGGATAATCTCATCTGGGTATAGATGCCGTTGACCAACCTCAATTTTTGCAACAGCACTACGGGTAATATCACAACCTGCTATTTGAAGTCTGATGGAAAGTTGCTCTTGTGTAAGTTTTGCTTTTTCGCGCAATATGCGGATATTATTTCCAACGATTTTTTCTATTTTAGTGTTCAAAAATCCGCCTCCCTGCACTTATTCAAGAACAAACCCCTTGACAACATTATATTCCTGTGATATAATATGTTTGCACCTATATAGGTGCAAGCAAACTGAAAAAAGAGAAAAAAACGGACTGTGAAAAAGAAAAGACAAGAAAAATCCGGTTATTTTTGATGCTATCGGAATTAAACGGAGAAAAAAGTATTAAAAACTTTTTAGCAAAAAAACAAGGAGCGATTTTATATGAAAAAATATTTATTAATAGTTTTAAGCATCCTTGCTATTCTTATTGTACTTTGTACAATAGGCATAGCTACTTTCAGTTGTGCCCGCCACAACTACAACGGAACTTATTACCTTTATTCGAATGGCAGTTACGATAAGACTGATTACCTTGTATTAGATGGCTCTACTATGACAGACGATGCCGGTGCAAGCGTTCCTTACGAAATTAAAGACGGTCATATTTATATTTATTTTACAGTGTATGGAATTCAAACCACCGTTTCGGGAACGATAAAAGACGGCGTCATAGAAATTCAGGAAGACGGCTTTATTAAAAGAAAAACCTATTGCAAAGAAGGTGCTAAACCGCAAACAGGCAATACGAACGAACAAACGCAACACACGCACAGTTATATAAAAACCGTTATAGATCCTACTTGCGCAAGTCCCGGATATACTTTAGAAAAATGTTCTATATGTGGCGATGAATTTCAGACCGACGCCGTTCCTGCAACGGGTGCACATAATTATGTCAACGGCGTATGCAGTGTATGTGGAGAGGCACAACAAATAACCGACGGTAATTATTTTAAATTTACGCTTTTAGCTGACGACACATATGAAATAAGGGTAAAAGATGCCAACAATTTACCGTCTGCGGTTACGATTGCGCCCTCTTATTACGGCACAAAAGTGACACGCATCAGAGAAGAAGCTTTTCAAAATTGCACCAAATTGACAAGTATCGTTATTCCAGACGGTGTTACAAGCATTGGGGAAAAAGCATTCTATGGTTGCACCAATTTAACAAAAGTAACGATCCCCGGTAGCGTTACAAGTATAGAAAGTTCTGCGTTTTATGGTTGTAGCCGTTTAACTGATATCGCTATCCCCGATAGCGTTACAATTATCGGAAAGAGCGCATTCGCTAATTGCGATAGTTTACAATATGACGAATATGATAACGGGTTATATTTAGGCAACAGTATGAATCCGTATCATGTCATGGTTGGAACAAGGTCAAGAGATATCGCTAACTGCATTATACACAAAAAAACCAAAATTATAGGAAGTGACGCGTTTGCAGATTGTGAAAATATAAGAAGCATATCAATACCGGATGGCGTTACAAGTATAGGAAATAATGCTTTCTACCGTTGCAGCAGGTTAACAAGCCTTACTATTCCCGATGGCATTACGAGTATAGGGGAATATGCGTTCTGTGGTTGTAGCAGTTTAACAAGCCTTACTATTCCCGATAGCATTACGAGTATAGGGGAATATGCGTTCTGTGGTTGTAGCAGTTTAACAAGCCTTACTATTCCGGACAACATTACAAGTATAGGGAAATATGCGTTTTATGGTTGTAAGGGCTTAACAAGCCTTACTATTCCTGGCAACATTACGAGTATAGGAGAATATGCGTTCGGTGGTTGTAGCGGTTTATTGAGCGTGACTATAGGCGACGGCGTTACGAGTATAGGATATCGTGCGTTTGCATACTGCTACGATTTAGCGACAGTAACTATTCCGAATAGCGTGATGAGGATTGATGCTCATGTATTTTATGAATCTAATAGTTTAAAACAAATATTTTTTAATGGCACAATACAAAAGTGGAATAGCATTCCTAAATCTCAATGGAATATTACAAATTATGAAAAAGTTTACACTCATAACGAGCCGTTTCATTTAACAATCCATTGTACCGACGGTGACGTGGCTATTTAAAGTAAAGACAAAGAATCTTGTGTTCTGTTTAGGGGACGGTGTAAAAGACGAGATTTTTCATTTTTATTGGAAAATGGCGAAAAATAGAGTGAAATAAGACCTGACCAAAAGCATAAAACATAGCACCGGAACGGCAATGCTGTTCCGGTGCTCGTTTTTTGCTGGACTGATTTTATATTTGCACCCGACCGCTGGCGTTGCCGCCGAACAGTACAAAGATCTTCATTTTCCCTTGCAATTTGGCAGATAGTATGATATAATATTGTCGTTGGCCTTGAAAAAGCCGCCGTGAGTTCGTAACCATCCTCACGAAAAACAAAACTAAGGAGAAAAAGTTATGAAAAACAACACCCGGATGAACATTTTGTTCATCGCCCAGGCCGGCGTCATCGCCGCGCTGTACGTCATTCTGACCCGCCTTTCCGGTATGGTGGGGCTTGCCAGCAAC
>CAMOQI010000216.1 GCA_946622835.1 uncultured Candidatus Melainabacteria bacterium | reverse complement strand
TAACTTGAGTTTCATCGTCTGTAATGATAGAAAACGGTGTAACTTCAGAACCTGTTCCTGATGTGGTCGGGATACATACCATTGTGGCTTTTTTACCCAAATCAGGGATTTGGCAAATTCTTTTTCTGATGTCCATAAATCTCATTGAAATATCTTCAAAGTTGGTATCAGGTTGTTCATACATCAACCACATAATTTTAGCCGCATCCATCGGAGAACCTCCGCCTAATGCAATGATTACATCAGGCTCATATGGTCTTATAATGTCCAATGCTTGGTTGATTGTAGATAATGTCGGATCAGGTTTAACATCAAAGAAGATTTGATAGTCAATTCCGATATCATCTAAAACATCTGTTATACTGTATACAGCGCCTGAATTGAACAAGAATCTGTCTGTTACGATAAATGCACGTTTTTTACCTTGTAATTCACGAAGAGCCAAATCTATCGCACCGCGTTTAAAATATATTTTTTGCGGAACCTTAAACCATAACATGTTTTCTCTCCTTTCAGCAACTGTTTTGTAGTTTAATAAGTTTTCTACCCCTATATTACCTGATACGGAATTTTTTCCCCAAGAACCGCAACCTAATGACAAAGATGGTTCCAGTTTGAAGTTATATAAATCGCCTATTGCACCGTGTGATGACGGTGAATTGATAATTACACGGCAAGATGGCATCAATTCCGCATAATGGTCGATTCTTTCAGAGGTTCTTGAATCTGTATAAAGAACGGATGTATGGCCTGCACCGCCTTTTGATACAAGTTCAAATGCCATTTGCGCTGCTTGTTCATAATTTTTAGCTTTATACATTGTTAAAATCGGTGATAATTTTTCTCTTGAGAAAGGATCTTCCCAATCAACAGAAGGTCTTTCAACCAATAATATTTTAGAAGTCTCCGGAATTTCAAATCCTGATAATTGTGCAATTTTGTGCGCAGGTTGACCTACTATTGCAGGGTGTGCAGTACCTCTTTTCGGATCAATTACAGGAAGATTAGCCATTTTCTTTTGTTCTTCTTTGTTTACCAAGTACGCTCCGCGGAATAAGAATTCTTTTTTAACTTCTTCATAAACATCATCAACAACAATTACAGATTGTTCTGATGCGCAAATCATACCGTTATCAAAGGTTTTTGACATCAATATTGAGGAAACAGCCATTTTAATATCAGCAGTTTCGTCTATGACTGCAGCGGTGTTTCCGGGTCCTACGCCAAGCGCCGGATTTCCTGATGAATAAGCAGCTGTTACCATCCCCGGACCACCTGTTGCCAGGATGCAAGCGATATCTTTGTGTTGCATCAATTGTCCTGACAATTCAACTGACGGTACATCTATCCATCCGATAATATCTTCCGGAGCGCCGGCTTTTACGGCAGCTTCCAAAACAACCTTTGCAGCTTCTATAGTTGATTTTGTTGCTCTCGGGTGTGGTGAAAAGATTATACCGTTTCTGGTTTTTAATGAAATCAATGATTTGAATATTGCAGTTGATGTCGGGTTTGTTGTAGGAATGATTCCTGCAATAATTCCCAGTGATTCTGCAACGATTTTTGTTCCGTTTGCTTTGTCTTCACTGATTATTCCGCAAGTTTTTGCGTCTTTGTGTTTGTTATAAATATATTCTGATGCAAAGTGGTTTTTGATAATCTTATCTTCTAATACACCCATTCCTGTTTCTTCAACAGCCATTCTTGCAAGCGGAATACGCGCTTTATCTGCCGCTGTTGCAGCAGCTTTGAAAATTTTGTCCACTTGTTCTTGGGTGTATTCAGAATATACTTTTTGTGCCTTTTTTACTCTTTCAATAAGTAATTCCAATTGTTCCGCGTTGTCAACAATGTTGGATCTGTTCAATGATCTTTCAAGTTTTTCAACGGTACGTTTACTTTTAGTTGTCATTTTAATCTCCTTATATTAAATAGTAATGTTAAAATTATTTTTTGTAAAATAATTCGTGATTTTTTTCACAAATACATTCTAACAGATAATCAAAATAAAAGCAAGTGTATTTTTTACAATCTTTATATAATCTTTATGTTTTAGCAATAAAAAGCCTGACAGATTGTTTTTTGTTATGACAAGCAGATATGTAATCCTTTAATCTTAGCCAAAAGTATATGCCGGTACTAGCAGTTTTTGTTATTTGGAGCTTTTGTATAAGATGAGCCGGTGTCATGTTATGGTGTGGATTTTAGATTTTTTAGCAAACAGATAAGGTGAGTTCACAAAAGGCAATAAGTGCTATTTTTACACTTTATGCCCAAACCCCCTCGGTTTGGGAAATCAAGAAACTTTACAAAAGTTCACAATGGGGGTTGACAAAATTATTTTTATGAATTATAGTAAAAAGTGTTAGAAGAAGTGTTAAAAAAACACTTAATAACAAAGGAGGTTAATTATGTTAACAATAAATCCTATAAAACTATATTCACTAAACAAAAAAATTATTTCGTTTGGAGAAAACATAAACTATAATAAAAATATGAATAACAGAGTTGGTCTTATGTCTTTGGACAAAAACCAAACAACCAAAATAAATTTTGAAAAAGATTTATATGAAGCAAAGAAAGCTGATATGGTTCAGTCTAACCCTATAAAAGCAATCGGATACAATTTTGCTAAGGCTTATAATACATTGACTACCCCAAAAAGACAAATAAATAAAACGGAATCAAAATATATTCACATACCGTATATGGCATAGTGAACAACTAAGACTTAACTCTTTTCATTTACCCTATAAAACCACGCAGTAACCCCAATTGCTTGGTTTTTTATTTTGTTTGAAATTCTCCTGTTGGCTAATTTTAAAATAGAGTTTATTAAATAGAATTATCTTGTGTTCGTAATATTTCTAATATTTATGATTATTTTGTTTGGTGTGGCGGCATATTTTTGTTGTCTTTACCTTTCCGTGAAAAAAGATATCAACAGGCTTAATGAAATTCAAAGGGA
>CAMOQI010000215.1 GCA_946622835.1 uncultured Candidatus Melainabacteria bacterium | reverse complement strand
CTATAATTGATTCCGCAATAGAATCTTTTGATCCGGATTACAAAACAAAATACTCAAAAGAAAAACAAGCCGAAATTAAAGAAAAAATCATAGAAGATTTCGGACAAAAAATTTACGGAGAAAATTGGGATAAATTTTCAGAAGAAGAAAAACAATTAAAATTACAATCAATAGCAGCAAAAATGAGTGCAGTAAAAGCTTCCGGCATAACTCTAAAAGAATTTTTTGCAATGGACGCTAGAAAGCGTTTAGGATTTATTGAATCATATGAACGAAAAATTGGGCATAAGCCTGGATATCAGGAAAAAATCCGCAGAGATGTAATTAAAGACTTAAATCAAGATGAAGTTACTGATGCTGATGTAAGAAACTACATTAAGAAAAGATTAAAAAGCGGTAAACTTTCAAAACAAGAAAAAATATACTATCAAAGAGAACTGCAAAGAATTAATGATGCAGAAACAAAATTTGGTATCAAAGCTGAAACCAGAGTTAGAATTGATGAATCAGAAACCTTAAAATACAGAGCAGATGTTGCATATGGCGGGGATATGAAAAAGATGGTCGAAAAAGAAATTCTTAAAGGCCAATCTATTGAAGAATACCGCAAAACTCATTCACTTAAAGACATAAAAGAACTTCTTGAAATGTCAGGTGGTTTGAGGGCACAACACGAGCTTTGCGACATATTCAAATTATCACCGGAAGAAAAACAAGCTTTAATTGACGACGGAACAATCGTAGATTTTATGACAAAAGCTAATGTCGATAAAAATCTTGATGATTTGAATGTTGCAAACCAAGTTGCACATGATTGCAAAAGGTCTAAACTTATCAAAGCAGGCACAGAACTTGTTAAAGAAACTCACAAAGATGATGTTGAATTTAACACGAAATATGATATCGCATTAAGTAAAATTGATGCAAAATACAGTGTTTATTCTGCCGAAAGCAACAATAAATATTTATCAGAAGCAAATGCTCTAAAAGTCAGCGAAAACTTTAACCGTTCAAATGAAGTTTCAAACGCAGCAAAAGCCATATACACAAAAGCCGTAGTTGAAACAGCTAAAACACCTGCAATGCAGGTTAAATATGCACAAACATTATCAAAAATTGGTAATTCTGCCGTGATTGAAGGTTTGGCGGCGGCATCTGAGTCTATTAAAGATCCTAAGGTAAAAAGCCAATATAATTCGCAAATCGAATCTGCGGCGAAAAACTTCCCGCCTCAAGATCAAGAAAGAATTAAAACAGCGCTCAAAACAGGTGAAATCTCCAAAGAAACGCTTGCTAAAACTTCTGCCCCCGAGGCTAAATCAGATACAAAAACAACAGAAGCTAAGGCAAATGAGGCTAAGACAGGTGCGCAAACCAACGCACAAGCTAATGCACAAAACGCGCAAGCAGGTGCGCAAAAAGGTTCTGCGGCAACCAACCCCCAAAGCCCCGCCGCGCAAAAGCTTCAAGAACTTCAAAAAAATCTCTCCCCCATCGATTCAACCAAACAAAAAGCGATGCGCAATGCATTAGAAACAACCTTGAGACAAATCGAAACAGTCAAAGATAGGGAAGAAATTAAAAAAATAACAGAGCATGAGCTCAAAGAAGAACAAAAAGCCGAAGAAAAACGCAAAATTGAAGAACAAATCGCCAAAGATCTCGAAAAATCCGAAGCCTTGCGCAAAGAAACATTAGAAAAAGTTCAACAGGTTCGCGACCACATCAACGAAGCCGTCGAACAGTGGCAAAAAGACCATACCCCGCGCGTTCTGTCAGATGATGATATAAATGCGCTCGAAACCGAAGCCGCTATCGAAGCCGCCGTTGATGCCCTCGATGTCGATGAACACACAGATTCATTTAAAGCAGAAGTTATACGAAAACTCAAAAACGCAAGTTCTATTGTCGAAGTCTATGATATTTTGGTCTCCGTTCTCGGCTCCAAAGTCGAAGAAAAATTTATTGAAAGACTCGCTTCAAGCGGTTCGTCCGATAAAATTATGGCGTTTATTAAAGGCCGCCCCGGTAATCGCTCCAAAATCCTTATGGAAATATACAGCAGATGCCAAGGCTACGGTACTAAAAAAGAACTCCTTGGTCTGATGTCACCTGATGAAGTTTTGGAATTGCTCCGAGACGGCAGAATTCCTTATTTTGATATGGTACCTTACAGTGTTCGTTATGTGTTTATAGAAGAACTTGTAACTGCGGGGAAATGGACCGAAGTGGCTAAATATATAGGCACATTAGTTGTTGAGGATAGAGAAAAAATAAATAAAATTTATAATAAGCAACAAATGAAAAATGTTGAAGATCCACAAGATTCAGTTGCTCAAGCTGGTGTGGAGCAAAATGAGCTTGCTCAAAATCCAACAATCCCAACTTCCGGCGTAATTAGCGACAACAAAGACGGCACATTAGCTGACAACAAGGAAGAAAATCCGTTACAAGCTTCTCAACCCAAGAAAAATGGCAAAGATATAGACAAACGAAGAGTAAGGGATGATATCAAAACGGAAGCCGATTTCTTGAGAAAGTATCATAATAATGAAGTATTCTCAACAGCTTTCACCTTAGCTGCGATGGATGAAAATGATGAAGAGGATTCAGGTTTCCCACTCGGCAGTAACAAGGTTAGAAAAGGGTTGCCGATAAAGAAAAAATATCGCCCCGGCGGATTTAACTTCATGGGCTAGGTTACAACAACACTTGTGTGCCGATAATTATTCGGTGGCTGTCTTTTTCGCTTTGGTTATCGCAGAAAACATAGTTAAGCACTATCTTTAGTGCCTGTCCTTTTATAAACCAGTTGATACCGACTGAATATTCGCGTCTTAAGTCGTGTTTTTCACTTCTGTTAGGGTCAAATTGGTCTATACGTCCGATAAGTTGCAGATGAGGATTGAATTTCCAGCCAAGTGTGTAAGCCCATCCGCAAGATTTGTTATCGCTTAAACCTGTAGAAC
>CAMOQI010000214.1 GCA_946622835.1 uncultured Candidatus Melainabacteria bacterium | reverse complement strand
TTGCTCTGTTTTTGTAAGCGGAAGAGTTTCAATATCAGGAATTTGCCCTGCATAGATTATCCAAACACTTTCCGGTTTATACTTATTTATTAAAATCTCAAAATCAACCCTCGGCAAAGAAAAATCCTTGTCTGTTATAAGCTTGTATATCCCCTGTTCAACGAACCTGTCAAACGCCTTTTGGATATTGAGATTAAAGGTTTCCTCAAGTTCTTTTTTAACACGCTTTTTGGACATATCGTAATTAACATTTTTAAGATAATCCTGCTGAAGCCTGAAAGTACCCTCATCAAGCTCAAACCCAAATCGCACCGCAAACTTAAGCCCCCTGATAATTCGTGTCGGATCATCCGTAAAGCTTTGTTCATGCAAAACTCTTAAAATTTTTGCGCTAATATCTTCTAAACCGCCTGTATAGTCAATAATTTCACCGCTTAGCGTATTTTTCGCCAAAGCATTTATTGTAAAATCACGCCTCAAAATATCTTCTTTCAAAGAACAACCGATTTTATTTACAACCGGAAGATGCCCTTTTTTCGGATAAATTTCACTCCGAGTTGATGCTATATCAATTTCTTTTCCGTCGCAATTTATCTTAACTGTACCAAAAGGTTCGTTCACCCTTAAAATTTCAACCCCCTCAAGATTTTTTGCGAATTCAATCGCATCCCCGACATATGTCAAATCCACGTCAAAACTGATGCGTCCGAGAAGCTCATCACGCACAACCCCGCCTATATAATACAGATTTTTATCCTTGATATCCATAGAGTCATTTTATAGCAAAATCCGCATTTTAACAACAAGCCGTTATTAAAGTCACCACGCTACTTCTTTTCTCTTATAACAAACTCATAGCCAAGATAATCTAAAATATCTTGAACTGTCTTAAACCTAATTCTTTGATTATTTAATTGCACAGACATAGTCGGAGATTTAGGGACATCAGTATAACCATTATTTCTCATAAGCGAAATTAATTTTCTCATAGACAAACCGCCCTTTTTTAATAGCAGTATTTGGATTTCTTGTTTTATATCTAACATAACTATAGTTTATTGTCAGTTAGTTCCATTGACAAATATATAAAATATTGCTACTATATAACGAACACTATTTGATATTATAAAAGGAATATTAAGATGAACGAACGCGAATATATGATTCAAACCTTTGATGAAGATGAGGATGTAATACTTCCAAACAGTATAATAAGCGAATTACATCTGATATATTGCGTTTTGATAGATATTTATAAATCCCCCAAACACCAACGCCCTAAAAAATGGATGCTTTTGAGAAGGCAAATCGGCTGTTTTAGGATGTGGCGAAGGGTTAATTACGGAAAAGACTAGCAGCAATCCATATTATAGTTTGCGTTTACAGGATCCAGAGGCGCAGATAGTGTCTTGTGCAAAACGACATTGCCTGATTTGAGCGATTCTTGAACATCTATTACTCTTTGATTTGAGCTTCCAACCCATTCCAAAGTGTTATCACTTAACTCTTTTTCATACCTGCCGTCTGCCAACACGTCAATATATTTCATCCCTTCTTCATCTTTTACATCTTCCCACAAAAATCCCGTGTATGACCAGACTGATTTTTCGGGGAATTTTTCTTTACATTTTTGTGCAAGTCTGAAAACCTCCGAGCGGTTGAACGGATGCAAAGGATCCCCGCCGCTAAAAGTTATACCGGAACAATGCGGCTCGGCTAAATCTGCAAACAACTCTTCTTCCGCCTTATCATCAAACGGCAAACCGCCGCCCAAATCCCAAGTTATAGGGTTTTGACATTCTTCGCAACAATGTGTGCAGCCTGAAACCCACAATACAACCCGCAATCCGTCTCCATTTAACATATCATCTTTTGTTATATTATGATAATTCATTTAATACACTCTCTCCCAAGAATTTTAATTATACGATGGGTACGCCGATTACTACCTCGACTTTACCCATCTTTATAACAATAATACATAAGCGGTAAGTTTATTTACCCTACATACTTACCCTGTCAGCAATTTCTTCCATTTTTGCTTCGTTAAGACGAGTATCGCCGTTAACTCTTGAATATGAAAGATATCCGTTCATACGATCTATTTTTGTCAAATTGCGGCTTCCGCATTTTGGACATACATCCATAGAAAGTTCTTTATGTCCGCAATCATCGCAATATGCCAAAGATAAATTAACGCCTTCATAAAAACCTTTATCCATAGCACGTTTCAACAATGTTTTTATCGCTTCCTTATTATATGAAAGCGGATATTTCACATATTGGATTTTACCACCGTTAAACAAGTTCCAAAAACGATTTTCCAAATCTTGTTTTTCAATCGGTGAAATATCTTCCGCAACATGGCAGTGGAATGAATTTGAAACATACCCTCTATCAGAAACTTTATCTTTAATGCCGTATTTTTTACGGAATTGTTGTACTTGCAATCCGCAAAGATTTTCAGCAGGTGTTCCGTACAACGCGTAAAGATTTCCGTCTTCTTCCTTGAATTGTGCAACTTTTTTATTTATGTATTCCATAACTTCCAGTGCAAATTCACCATCTTCTACCAAAGATTTTCCGTTATAAAGTTCTTGCAACTCATTTAGTGCAGTTATACCAAATGATGCAGTTGCAGCTTTTAATAAAGGTTTAATCTTGTCGTGCGGTTTTAAATGTCCGCCGTAAAACCCGCCTTCGCAATATGCCAAAGGATTGATTGAAGCTCTCATCTCACCTAAATATTCATAGGTTCTGATGTGAATTTTTCTAATCATTTCAAGATAATAATCAAGAACTTCATAGAAATCTTTGCTTTCTTGTCTTGCTTTTGCCAAAATCATAGGCAAGTGCAGACTTACTGCACCTATATTAAATCTTCCTACAAATACAGGCACATCATTTTCATCAGCAGGAGTCATACCGCCTCTTTCATACCAAGGAGAAAGAAAAGCTCTGCAACCCATTGGTGAAATAACTTTTTTG
>CAMOQI010000213.1 GCA_946622835.1 uncultured Candidatus Melainabacteria bacterium | reverse complement strand
AATCACAAAACATATTGCGCTCCCAGTTTTCCGGTTTCGGATTACGGCGGCGGGTTTTCCTATAAGCTTTTGCACTGTTCAAAGGTTTCACGGTCAATAATCGGCTCGTGAACATCCTTGAAAATCATCCATTTATCTTCAGGATTTGCATACCGCGTTTTATTTTTGAATGATTTGGAGCAGGTTTTAAAATTGATGATATCGCCGCAGTATTCCTGCTGTGCAAGGATTTTGGATACCGTTGTCTTGCACCACTTATACGGATTCGGCTGTGTTTTCTTTCCGCCACGGGGCAGCCCTTTGCTCTGCCAATATGCCATCGGCACAAGCACCTTGCGTTCCTGTAGGATTCGGGCGATCGTTTCGGCACCTTTTCCCTCTAAAGTCATCTTAAAGATGTCTTTAACAACGGCTGCCGCCTCCGGGTCTATAATCCATTTCTTTTTGTTTTCAGGAGATTTCATATACCCATACGGCGGCTGAGATAGCGGTTCGCCTGAAGTCCCCCGGATACGATGAGCAGAACGCACCTTTCGGCTGATATCACGGGCGTACATCTCGTTCATAACATTCTTAAACGGTGCAATCTCGTTTTCGCCCTCGTCGCTGTCAATCAAATGCCTTTTCGCTGGGCAGAATTTGCGAAACAATAACAAAATTTAAATAAACTCCCTTTCATTTGCGATGTGAATGTAGTATATTAGTATAATAACGCAAGTACTACTTGCGAGGTGCTGAAAAATGTCTTTAACGGTCAGTTACAACAAGCTTTGGAAGTTGCTTGTCGATAAAAAAATGAGTAATGCTGAAACGCAAAGCCATGATATCTAAACGATTTTTCGCATGACCGACCGGCTGCAAGTTTGCACACGGAAATGTGTGAATTTTGCAGTCTTTTTATGAAAAATGTTAAAATATCGGCTTTCTGCCGGCGAGCGGATAATAAGCTTAATCAGGGATTATCTATCGCTTAAATCGGAGGATCAGAAAGGAGTTGTTGCGTATGCGGTATGCTAATAAAAAGCAGATAACAAGAGCAACTGAAAGTCTGCGTAAGGTTATTGCAATGATCTGCATTATAGCGATAGCCTTCACGGGAATCGTATATGTGGCCGCTGAAGAAAGCAGAAAGTTGCTTAACGGCAGCTTTGAGGAAGGGCAGACTTTTACAGGCAACTATTCACAGCCTGATCAGAGCGCTGTTCCCTCATGGAATACAACGGCTTTTCAGGGAAAAATTGAGTTATTTAGAAAAAATACAGGCACTTATATAAATGGTGTAACATTAGAACCTAAAGACGGAACTTATGCCGCGGAGCTTAATGCCGACGAAGAAAGCACACTTTACCAGAATGTAAAAACATCCCCGTCAAGTGTGTATAAATGGGGACTGGATCACGGCGGTCGAAACGGAAAGGATATAATGGCGCTGGTTATAGGACCTAAGCAGGACGTTAATCCCTCAAAGCCCGACAAGGAGGGGCGCGACCAGTTTATGCAGATGGTTGACTGGCTCAATATAGATGTCAGCATGATTACATCGGGAGCAGAGCCTACACAGTACACCGTTTACAGTAAAAAATTTGCCGCAAGCGGCGCTTTTGAAGACAACGCGGGAAACAACGCATTCAGCCTAACGCCCAGTTCAATCTATACCGAAGAATGGCATATATGGATTATGGCGAGCAGCAAGGCGACAAGCGGCACAAACCCTTGGAACTCTTACGGCTCTAACGCCGAGGGCTCTACGGGTTCAGACAACGGCTCGGGCAGTACAACCGTAGATTTAAGCAAGTATTATCTTTATACCGTTCCTGCGAGGCAGACCGATACCGTGTTTGGCTTTGTCTCTGTGGGCTATGTTAATTCGTCGACAACCGCCGACAAAGCCAAGACCTACGGCAATTTCCTTGATAATATCAATTTCCAGCTCTACCACCCCCTGTCGGGAAGCACCTCAACCCACGGCAGTGCGGTGGTTGGCGGAAGTGACGGAACAAGCGGTGGTGAGGGCGCTACGGCGGGTCATGAGGTAACGATTGACAATCAGCTTTCAACCTTTGTCGCCGACGGAGAGCCGCTTAAAATCCAGGCCGTTGTGAAGAAGGACGATGCTTCGGACGGTTGTGAATTTGTAGGTGTGTATCACACAGATCTTGATGAAAACGGAAATTCCAAAACTGAATTTTTGAAATTGGCGGGAAATGTAATTGATGACACGGGCAGCTTGACCGAAGAGGAGAAAGCGGGTAAATGGCTGAAAACCACGAATGCAGACGGCGATATTATTTATACCTATTATCTTGGTAATATCACTTCGGCAACCGACCTGCATTTTGTATTTATCAAGAGCCCTACCGTAACCTATGACCCCAACGGCGGTAAACCTTATGTGGTTGAAAGGATATATAATACAAACGAAGCGCCAAATGTATACAGCTTCATGCCTGTGTTGGGTCATAACGAGGCGCAGGCCGAAACAGCGACGATCTTTATAGACCCGTATGTTTCGCATGCGGCGGAGGGACAAAACGACGGTTGGAAATTTATGGGTTGGAAGCTTACAGGCGACGTTGTAGAAAATGTTCCGGAAGATAAGAAGGTAAATGCAGAACAATTAGGAACTCTGATACTTCCCGCCGAGCATACCATAGCCTGCGATTACACCTTTGGTGGAGTAAATGATGACTCGAAGGCGCAGTATTTTAAGATTTATAACGGCAATGTTCCCTTGACCAAGACGATAGACCATAATAATGTTAATAACACTGAAGAGGATACAGGTGTAACGTGGAGCGATAACGGCGAAACAAAAGCCTATGCCAATGTCCACAAGGGTATTATCATGATTGCTCAATGGCGCTGGAGACAGGCGTTTATTCCACCGCTTGTGGGTCAAGGCGAGTACATAAATTCAACTGATGGCGGAACGGTTGAAATTACAAGCGTAACCGATACATCGGATGAAAATTATAACGCCGCATATAATGAGAACGGCGGCAAGTCCTACCACGCGGCAATTGA
>CAMOQI010000212.1 GCA_946622835.1 uncultured Candidatus Melainabacteria bacterium | reverse complement strand
GATGATGTTTTTAAATTTTCATGCGATTATTCAATTCCCGTTGTCTCAACAATGATGGGGCTTGGGTCATTTCCTCCGACTCACAAAAATTATCTTGGTATGATAGGGATGTACGGAGATAACGCCGCAAATCAGGTAATAAACGACTCGGATTTGGTAATTTCCCTTGGTGCAAGGTTCAATGACAGAATAACAAACCGTGAAAACTTGAATAATAAACTGTTTCAGATTGATATTAATCCAAATGAAATAGGCAGAAATATTACAGCAATAGGTTCAATTACGGCTGATATCAAGCAAGTTATAACAAATATTAAGATTGATAAAACTTTCAACTCTTGGCTTGAGGAAGTTCAAAAATACAGAAATAACAACAAAACCGCTCAAAAAGAAACAAACTTAATGCACTCTTTTGAAGTGTTAAAAGAACTTGATAATTTTACAAAGGATATGGAACTGTCATTTACATCAGAAGTCGGTCAACACCAATTGTGGGCAATTAAGAATTTAACAATTAATAAAAACAGACAAATATATTTATCCGGAGGCTCAGGCACGATGGGATTCGGGTTTCCCGCAGCTATCGGGGCAGCCATTGCGAATAGAAATAAATCAATCATATGCATAACAGGTGATGGCTCATTTCAGATGGGACTTCACGAACTTGCGACTTGCAAAGACTATGATTTAGATGTTAAAATAATTATATTAAATAACGGATACCTTGGCATGGTTCGCCAAATGCAAGAAAAATTCTGCAATAAAAGATATTACGAAACAAAGATATCAAACCCTGATTTTATTGCACTGGCACAAAGTTATGGGATAGACGCTATACGAGTATCCAACACCCAAGACATAAAACCTGCTTTAGAAAAAGCATTTCTTAGCAAACATCCGTACATCATCGAATTTATAGTCGAACCGATGGAAAATGTATAAACAGAATAAATAACCCCACGAGGAATTAAGAACTTTATAAAATGCAAACAGATAAAACTACAATAAAAGAAATTAAAACCTTTTATTCCGAAATAAAAAAATTACACCCAAATACATCGACCCCGCTAAAATCGGATAGGATGCCACATAAAGCTAATAAGGCATTTTTTAAGGGCTTGGTTAACAAACTCAATATAAATATTGAGCAATAAATTATTTTGAACAACCGCCGCATCCGCGACAACCGGAAGAACATTTTTTTGCAAATAAATCACCAAAATCAAAAACTCTGTCTTCCAAAACAGCCTCCACAACTTTGGGAACAAGAAAAGCCTCAACTGAGTGAATCTCATTACAAAATTCATCGAAATGAGTAGTATTTCCAATCAATACAGGGTATTGTGCCAAAATTTGACCGTCAAATATATCTTTTTGTACACGATGAACAGTCACCCCGCTAACCTTCACCCCCGAAGCATATGCCCGCTTAATAGAATCTTGACCTGAAAATGCAGGCAATAAAGAAGGATGAACATTCAAAATCTGAAAGTTATCAAAAACATTTTCCGACAACTCTGAATTATAATCGTACAGAATTAACAAATCACATTCCAAATTTTCAGGTAAAAAATCAAACGTACAAACCTCAATATCTTCCCTGAAGTTAAAATATTTCGATATTATAGAAAAAAGATCCCGTCCAATTACAACAATTTTTCTTTTCATAAATTTATTTTACAACAAATAACAAAAAATTTTTTTAGGAGTTTTACATCAATAACATAAGAAAGGACAAAATATGCAAATAAACAAAACAAGCAACTTTACTCCAAATTTTCAGGCAAAAATCATAATTACAGATGATCGAGTTCAGAAATTTGCAAGAAAATCTTTTATGCATGCAGGAAAAGAAACAAGAATTGCCACAGAAAAAATTGACAATTATGGCGATTCCGCTAATCTGCTATTAAGCATACAAAGAATAGGTGACAAGCAGTACCTCTGTGCAAAAAACTCGCAAAACAGCAAATATCAATATCAAGAAATTATGAATTCGGACTTCGTAGCTAAAGACGATTTTAATGCGTACACAAAATTACTCAAAAAAATAACAAACACAAAGTTAAAGCAAATAAAAGCTTTTTGGACATAATAAAAAATCCCTTCCGTATCCGGAAGGGATTTTTTATCTTCTATTAACACAAGGCTAACAAGACCCCTGCAGCAACCGCAGAACCGATTACTCCGGCGACATTTGGACCCATCGCATGCATTAACAGATAATTTTGCGAATTAAATTCCAGCCCAACCTTGTTTGATACACGTGCAGCCATCGGCACAGCCGAAACTCCGGCAGATCCAATTAACGGATTAATAAGACGAGCATCTCTTCTCGCGATTTTTGCCGAAATAACCTCAAATAAATTCATAAGCTTTGCCATTAATACACCACCTGCTGTTGCAAAAGAGAACGCAATAATACCAAGCACAAGTATAAATAATGTCTGTACAGTTAAAAACTGTTCTGCGGAGAGCTTTGAACCGACAGATAAACCTAAAAATATTGTAACAATATTTATCAAGGCATTTTGCATTGTGTCTGATAATCTGTCGACAACACCGCATTCCTTACATAAATTACCAAATGTCAAAGCACCGACAAGCGGACAAGCATCAGGCAAGAAAATTATACATAAGCTCAATACCACAAGCGGAAACACAATTTTTTCTCTTTTTGAAACCGCTCTTAATTGCTCCATCTGAATTTGACGCTCCTTATCAGTTGTCAACAACTTCATAATCGGAGGTTGAATAACAGGTACCAACGCCATATATGAATATGCCGCAACCGCAATCGCGCCCAGCAATTCAGGTGCTAATTTTGAAGTTACAAAAATTGATGTCGGACCATCAGCCCCGCCAATAATACCTATAGCACCTGCTTGCGGCAAAGTAAAGCCAAAACAACAAAGAGCTAACAACAACGCTCCAAAAATACCAAATTGCGCCGCCCCGCCCAACAAAGCCATTTTAGGATTGGCAATCAACGGACCAAAGTCTGTCATGGCACCAACACCCATAAAAAT
>CAMOQI010000211.1 GCA_946622835.1 uncultured Candidatus Melainabacteria bacterium | reverse complement strand
GCAATTTTTACAGATAAACACTATTGTTCCTCTTTTGTACGTTTTGTACTTTTATATCTTTTTGGTGTTGTTGGCTGTTTTTGTACCAGCCCCATATACCAAAGTGTCCAGCATATACTTCTGATTGGTAATGTTAAGCCGGCAATTATTGTAAATAATATTGTGAACCATATTGCTTGTGCTATTAAATGCGGAGTGACCAGCGGCATTTTTAGATATACAAGTATTTTGTTTGTTAAGTCTAAAGGAATTGTGTTTGTGTACATGGTAAAGCATGAATATATTTTTTCGGAAAGGTTAAGGTAATCAAATATTACAGTTGTCCCGACTGTTATTATGAAAATTGAGAAAAATGCTAGTATTGCAAGCAGAATGAAGGTTCTAAACCAGCTTCCCTTGATTAACAAGAAGCTTCGTTTAAAGTATTCTTGGATTTTTAGATCTTGTTCAAAAGTAAATACTTGATATACCAATATAAAATATATCCACAAAATGAATCCGGGAATTATAAAAAATATACTTGTCGCAATTGAGCTTAAGCATCCGATAATAACAATCAGCGCAATATATTTAATGGTTCTTCTTGTTGCAACTTCTTTATGAGAAGGAATGTCATATACTTTGCCCGTTGTTAGAGCGCCTTGTGTCATTGAGTTTAATGCAATATATGCAATCATATATTCCCAAAATGCTTTTGCAAAAATTAAAAGCCCCGGCATTGCAAGCAGTAGTACAATTATAAGTGCATGAAGCGGATTTTCTACTTTTTCAAAAACTTTTTGGGCAAATCCTAAAGAAAGTCCGAAGGATAATAAAATCCCGAAAATTTGGCCGAAGACAGGAAACAGCATGTATATAATAAACTTATCAATATTTGATACGTAAATTTTGATACCTTCTGCCAAGACGCTAAATATATTGTTTTTTACGATTTCTTTAGACATAATAACTCCTTTGATGTATCATAATTTTATAACAAAGGGGGTTAATTGTATATATTATACAAAGTATTATGACAAACTCAGTTGAATTGATTAAGAATTTAACCAAAGAAGATTATCTGTCAGGTAGTGCAAACTTGCATATCCATACTTCTTATTCAGACGGGAATGGCTCGTTTGATACAATTGCATCTCAAGCGAGGGATAAATATAAATATTTTTCGATAACTGATCATAATACTGTACAAGGTCATATCGATAATCCCGACTCCGGTGCTATAACCGGTGTAGAATTTGACGTGTGGTATAAATACGTTTTCCTGCACCTTCTTGCGTATGGAATAGATTTGAAAAATCCTGTTATGAAACCCTTTTATGCGAAAGATAAAAAAGGTACAGAAAAAGATATTGTAAGGATTTTGCCTGTAAGAAATTTTAAAAATTTGCTTGATGCCATTCACAGTGCCGGTGGAATTGCTGTTATAGCTCATCCGGCATGTTGCTGGGCGCTTAATATGGATAAATTTTTATGTGAAATGAGAAAGCTTGGTGTTGACGGTGTTGAGGTATATTATCCGTATCCAAGATGGCGTAAATATATAAAATTTTCTACCCCTGAGCAAATTGAAAAACTTGCTGATAAATATGGGTTTATAAAAACAGGCGGCACTGATTGTCACGGGATAAAACTGTAATTACTGATTGCCGTATCTCTTTGCAATAGTTTTATATATGTGTTCAAAATTGTCGTTTAATTTAAAACTTTTTTTATTCTTTTAAGTGTTTAAGATGTTTATAAATATATATTCCGCCTAATATTAAGCAGGCCAATATAATTACAACGTCAAATTTATGCCAGATATCCTTTAATTTATCCAGATGTTCTCCAAGTTTCACTCCGACATAAACAAGAACATAACTCCAAATTAGTGAGCCTAAAAATGTAAGGATGAAGAAAGTTCGTTTTCTTGCTCTCAAAATCCCTGCCGGCAAAGAGATAAATGTTCTTATCACAGGCAGCATTCTGCATATAAAAAATGCCCAATCTCCGTATTTGTCAACCCATTTGTCCGCATCTTCAAGGTCTTTCTTTGAAACAAGCAGATACTTACCGTATTTTTCAAAAAATTTTCTTCCTCCAAAATATCCCAGATAGTATGATGGGATTGAGCCGATAACACATCCGATAGCACCTGCAAAAGCGGCTGTATGAAATCCCATGACCCCTTTTGATACGAGATACCCCGCAAATGGCAATACGGCCTCTGAGGGTAATGGTATATTACATGATTCAATTGCCATTAAAAGAGCAATTCCTGCTGGCCCCATTGCCGTTATTACTCCCTCTATCCAAGTAATTAAAGCTGTTAATATACTATCTAGCATAAAATCTCCTTTTTTTATTTATTATAGCTTAAATAAAATAATTTTTATATATAAGCGGAGCATGCCAAATGGCATGCTCCGCTAAATTCTTCCAACTTACGTTATGGACTATTTGCCGTTAACGATAGTTTTGAATTTTTTACCGGCAGAGAAAGCAGGAACTGTTTTTGCAGGGATTTTTAATTCTTTACCTGTTTGTGGGTTTCTGCCTACTCTAGCAGCTCTTTTACGTGGTTCGAAAGTTCCGAAACCAACTAAAGTAACTTTTTTACCTTTAGCAACTGTTTTTTGAATAGTATCAACTAATGAAGCTAATACTTCAGATGCTTCTTTTTGAGTTACACTAGCTTTTTTAGAAATTTCTTGTACTAATTCTTCTTTGTTCATAATAAAACTCCTTCTTCTTGTGTACTTTTTCATTATATAAAATATTTTAATCTATGCAAGTATTTTAACGAAATTTAACACTTGTTAACGATAAAAACCCCTGTTTGTACTATATTTTCTTTATCGCGGAGTATGAAATTGCAATAATTATGGATGCGATAAATATGCTCAAATTGTTGCTGAGCGTGTATTGAGGAATAATATACGGCATGCAGTACAATATTGCAAAATTTATTACCAAATTAAAAAGCCCAAGAGTTAAGATATTTATTGGCAGAGCAATAATCTTAACAATAGGCTTGATAAATATATTAATTAAGGTC
>CAMOQI010000210.1 GCA_946622835.1 uncultured Candidatus Melainabacteria bacterium | reverse complement strand
GCCGATAGTAGAAATCTTCAAATTCGAAGGATCCGGAGGATAAAAAAGACCGATATTTTCCACCTCTTTTTGAAGATCTGCAACCACAACACCCGGCTGAACTCTAATTGTCATATTTTCTTTATTTATCTCAAGAATCTTATTCATTTTAGAAAAATTCAATATAATTCCGCCATGAATCGGCAAACACGCTCCCACAGTATTTGTTCCGGCTCCTCTGCATATGATAGGAATCATATGCCTGTTAGCAATTTTAACAACTTGCTGCACCTGTTCAATACTTTCCACAAACACAACCGCATCAGCGATTTCGGATTTATAATTTGAAGCATCCGAAGAATAAACATAACGTTCTTCTATCTCAGATAAAACATTACACTTTGGAAGTGCGTTATTCAAATCTTTTATCAAACTTTTAGTCAACATAAGATGCTAATTTTTCTACACTTGTACTTAATTTTGCCAATTGCTTATCTATTTTTTCGACTTTTCTGGCGACTTTTGAATCATCAATATCATCCAACGAAGAAATAATTCTGTCAAGCGCCATTTCCAATCTGTCGATGCGTTGCTGCTGCTGCTCAAATTTATCACTGATTGACATTAATAAATCTGCCTGAGCCGGCATTGAACGTTTCAGTTCAGCTATAGAGCTTTTAACTTCATGGATTTGAGAGGAATTCTCACAAATTTTATTCATACTTGCACTGGCACTATCAATCCACTCTCCCATATATATAAGGGCTTGGCGCATTACCTTATCGGATTCATTAGATTTTTGAAGTAACCTTGTTACATTATCAAATTTACCTGACAGTTTTCCTGTCAAAGCCTTTGTATAACCCTCAAGCGAACTATACGATTTTCCGGACTTTTCAATTAAGCTATTTGTTAAATCACTCAAGAAATGAATATCGGAATTTATACTGTCAAACCTGGCTTGTATATCCACGCTTTCATCTTTTGTCAATGAAGAGCGCAAATTCTCAACAGAATCACCTATTTTTGAAATATTATCCAGTATAGAATTTAGTCTTTGAGCATTTTCCTCATTATCATTTGTCTGTAACTCATTTAACGCAAGACGCATCTTAGCCAAATCAGATTCTATGTCTTGCATTGAATAGGTATACTCCGGTTCATCGTTTGAATTTGTTATTTGCTTTAATTGATTCGTAACAAGAGCCAGACTTTTGTTAATTTCATCAGTTTTTTCCTCAACAAAATCCTTTATTTCCTCTGATTCTTCCACAAAAGAAACTTGATTAAATACAGTCACTACCGCTGACATAATAGAATCTTTCATCTCTTTTATGGTTTCTTGAACGGCTGCTGTATTATCCAAAGATGCTATATTATTAATATCAACCGATAGCTCGTCCAAACACTTTTTCAATGCTTCAGTCTTATCATTTTTCTCCAAATTCGCAATATAACTTGACTGTGAAACAATAAGGTCTTTAATATCATTGAGATTAGTCTGTTTCAATTCAGAACCCGACTGTGAAGTCAAAGCCTCCATTTTATCAGTCAGAGCCTCCAGCATAGATTTTATCATCGCATCTGAATCTGATAGCTTGCTAAATGTTGATATTCTATCTTCAAAGTCGGCAAGTGTATATTTGATATCATCCAAATCAGCTGATGTATCAGACAACGCCAAAACATCCACCTTTGAATCAATATTATCAAGAGCAGCTCTAATTTGATCAAAATCTTCAGAATTATCTGTTTGAGCAATCACATCCACTTTGGACTCTAACGATGTCAACTGTTTTTTAATACCCTCAACATCAACAGGGGAATCCTTTTTGGATAATCTTTCATCAATTGAAGCTAAAGAATCTTTTATATCTTCAAATTCGCTGATATTATCAGACAATGCAAGAACATCAATTTTATTACTGATAGTACTTAAAAGATTTGACGCTTCTGTATCTTTCGGCAGAGAAATATTTCCGATAACACTCTTCACCTCATCTATCACGGAAGAATCATTAACAGATGCCAATGCATCTATCTTAGAATCAATCAAAGTAAGCATCTGTTGAATTTTTGCTTCCGATTCGGAATCCAAATCCTCAAGCTTTATTTCATTAATAGCTTTTTTGACTTCACTTGCTATATCTTTACTGTCAGAAGAAATAAGGGTATCCAATTTATCATTGATTTCTTCCAGTAATTCATCAAAACCGTTTTCCTCGGTATAAGATTTGATATCATTCAACCAATTTTGCGGCTGTATGACTTGCATTAACGCATCAACTTTAGTATTTAAAGAATTTAACAAATCACTGTCAACACTATTCTCATTGAGTGCAGATGCCGCATTCTCAGATATACCCTTCGGAAATTCTTTTTTAAAGTTATCGTTTAATTTTTTTATATCCTCTTTTAACAGATCAAAAGCCTTAATAAAATCAAAATTATCAGTCCCGACAAGAGTTTTATCCGAATCTTCCGCATCGACTTCTTTAATGTGCGACACAGAGATTGAATTCATCTTTCCTTTAATAGCTGACAATACTTTTGATAACTCAGGATTATTATCGGACAAATTGCCTATAAGCTTTGAACATTTTTCAAAATCTTTCTTTAACCCTGCAATTAAGTCCCCGTTTAAATCTTGCGGATATTCATAATTTTCATCAAGATTATCAAAAATAGAATCTTCCCTGTTTTCAAAATCTTCAATCTTAGAAACAAAAACCGTTTTCAAATCTTCTATTGCCGCAATAATTTCCTCATTATTCGCCGCAACAGCAAGAATTGATTTTAATTCTTTTTGTTGATCATTTAATTGAGAAGATATTGTTTCTTTTACATCTTGTACAGCCTGCTCAATTACGGATTTTTGTTCATTTTTAAAGTTCTCAAGATTTTCCGTAAATTTGCGAAATTCCTCCATATCAACAGGTTTAGGTAAATTATCCCCTTGACCCATTTCGCTTAAATCCTGTCTCAAATCATCTAATTTTCTTATTACAGAATCAATATCATTAAGAAAATAATCGCGAATATTATATTCAGTAGAAGACAGAGCATC
>CAMOQI010000209.1 GCA_946622835.1 uncultured Candidatus Melainabacteria bacterium | reverse complement strand
ATCATATGTGGTTATGGTAGGCTTATTGAGCATTTCTCGCGCGGTTAATTTTAACCCTGTGCCGGATGCATAAATCTCAAAACAGTCCCAAGCCCCGCAGCTGCATTTGCGGTGTTGATCTGTGCGCATCTTAAAATGCATTTCTCCTGCGGCGCCGTTTTGACCTTTCAAAAGTTGTCCGTTTATAATAATTCCGCCGCCGACACCTGTTCCTAAGGTAATCATCACAGATACTTTTGTATTTTTAGATGCTCCTATTTTATATTCTGCCCAAGCGGCACAATTGGCGTCGTTTTCTACAAAAACAGGTTTTGAGGATAAGTTTTTGAAAGGCATTGAGGGATACTCTTTTGCAATATTTCCTGTTGATCCGACAATTGCGCTGTTTTCGTTATTGACCGCTCCGCATGTTGAAAATGTAATTATATCAACTTCATTTTCATACTTTGAAATTATTTCAATGAACTTTTCTTTTATCCCATCAAAGGTTTTTGGTGTTGAATGCTTTTCAACATCGCTTATTATGATTCCTTTTTCATCTATGACGGCGTTGTATATTTTGGTTCCGCCGATATCAATTGTCAAAGCTTTATACATTTTGGATAATCCTTTTCAAATCCTTTATATTTGCTATATGTGTATAATCAACTTTATATCTGTATTGATATTCGGAAATTTTTTCAAAATGTTCGGTTTTGCGAATTGCTTGAGAAACCAAGTCCTCACTTTTATTATATACGTACGTTCTTGGTTTGGTATAGGGTTTTTTAACTCTTGCATTGTCGGAAATCTTTAATAAAGCATTAAATTTATCCAGGTTTGATATAGGTCTTAGCGAAAATATCTTCATTTTTTCTCCTTTCGGAATACAAATCTTTTTGTAATTAATTGCGGTCTTGTAATTGCAGAACCTATGACAACGCAGTGAGCTCCAAGCTCAAAAGCCTTATCAACTTGTTCGGGTTCCCATATTCTGCCTTCTAAGACCACCGGAGTTTTTGTTTTTTCAACCAATTGTTTTAAAAGTTCAAAATCCGGTCCGTCAGAAGGAGAGGATGCTGATTCTAAGGTATATCCGGCAAGTGTTGTTGATAATATATCAGCACCGGCTTCCGCTGCGGCAATACCTTCTTCAACGGTTGAAATATCTGCCATTGCAATCCTTTTATTTATATGGATAAATTTTATTAAGTCTTTAAGTTTATCCCCTTGAGGGCGTTTTCTTTGGGTTCCGTCCAGTGCAATAATATCTGCTCCGGATTCAATTAATTCAATAACATCTTTCAATGTCGGAGTTATGTATACTATTTCTTTCCAATTTTGGGGGATTTTGTTTGGTTTGGTAAGTCCTATGACAGGAATATTGAAAAGCTTTTTTGCATTTTTAACATCTCTTGCTCCGGCTACTCGAAGTGCTCCTGCTCCTCCGTTTACGACTGATTTCATCATTGCAACCATACATTGTTCGGCATATAAAGGTTCAGTGGGCATTGCCTGAACGGATACAACAACTATTCCTTTGAGTTTTTGGATGATGTTATTCATAACAGAATTATATATTAAACAAAACTTTTTTGTATTGTGATATAATAATTTTAAAAGAGGTAAAAATATGAAAAAAACTTTGGTAAAATATCCGTTTTTGACGCAAGAAGTAGAAATTTATGAAAGAGAAAACGGGCATAAGATTGTTTTAGCTCATAAGCAAGGTGATATGGTGAATGTGTCATCTTGGGTAAAAACCGGTTCTATAAACGAAGATGATAATAATAACGGGATTTCGCATTTTTTGGAACATTTGATGTTTAAAGGTACAAAAGCCTATAAAGTCGGTGAATTTGACAGAATGCTTGAATCCAAAGGCGCAGTTGTTAATGCTGCAACTTGGAAAGATTATACTTTTTATTATGTAACTTTGCCAAAAGGGATTGATAATAAAGATTTTGAGTTAGCCGTTGATTTGCATGCCGATATGATGATGAACCCTGTTTTCCCCTCAGAAGAATTAGGTGCGCCTTTTGATATAAACGATAATACTGTTACTGATAAAAGAGAACGTCATGTTGTTATAGAAGAAATCAGAATGCGTAAAGACCAACCTTGGACAAAAGTTTATAATCAGTGTAACTATAATATGTATACAAATCATCCGTATAAACGTGATGTAATTGGTACTTCGGAGATAATATCCGGACTTACAAGAGAAGATATAGACAATTATTATAGGAAATTTTATACTCCAAAAAATATAACAACGATTATAGTTGGAGATTTTGATCATGAAAAAGTTTTAAATGCCGTTTGTGACAAATTTGATTTTCCCAATAGAGTTGAATCAGAGTTAAGAATTAACGAGGCGGATTCTCCTGTTTCGACAACCAAGTATGTCGAATCAGAAGCAAATGTTCAAACCTCATATCTTATGTTTGGTTGGCTTGGGCCAAAGGCTCGCGATTTAAAATCTTCAATATGCTTGGATTTAATTAGTATGATATTTGGGGATGGTTCAAGTTCCCGCTTGCAGCAGAATTTAATAGAAAAACTTCCAAAAAGAATTTTTAATTATGTGAGTTCTGAGCATTATCAATTCAAAGACGGTAATAATTTCTTTATTCAGGCTAATTTTATTCCGCAATTTAAAGGAGAAGCTATTGAACTTGTTAAAGAAGAATTGGCGAAACTCTTGACAAACAGAATCTCAAAAGAAGAACTTTCAAAAGCCAAAAAACGTACCAAATCCAGATTTGCTTATTCTGCTGAAACTGTTTCTGAAATAGGTGAAACAATCGGATATTATATGACAGTATGTGAGGATTTAAAACTTATTGAAGAGTATTTGGCTGATTTGGACAGCATAACGGTTGAGGATTTGGAAGATACTATAAAGAAATATCTGTCACTTGATAATGCTGTAATTTCAGTATTAGTTCCGAACGGGGAATAGTATGACGGATAATTTTGATGCGCAATTAGAGCAGGTAAGGCAGAAATGTTTAGAATGTGAAAAATGTTCTTTGTGCAAAACTCGTACCAATACGGTTTTTTCAGCAG